>JAIBJL010000130.1 GCA_020029545.1 Gammaproteobacteria bacterium | reverse complement strand
TCTCGTTAAATAGCTACGGCTATTCGCCTCCAACGATCGAAAAACTGTCCACCATCTGCCACGCGCCTCGCTACGATCACTTCAGTCCGACAGGCTGCTGGCGTCGGGGCAGTCTCACCAGAAATTATTTAGTCACTGTTGAGTTCAAAAACATACTAAGTGATTGTTAAATCATAAATAAAACTACCAATCTATCTAGTCAAATAACCAGCAAACCGGTGATAGACTGGACCCATGCCACAGTCCCCCGGTGAATACCTGTTGCGACGCCTGGAATCCGGCACCGCTTCGGCCACCGAACTCGAGCAGGTGCTGGGACAATCTCAAAGCACTGTCTCGCGCTATCTGCGGCAGCTGATTGCCTCCGGTTCAATAATCCGTATTGGCAACACGCGCGGTGCACGGTACGCGCTACTGCGGCCGATCGAAGGAATTGGCGCAAGGTGGCCGCTTCGCCGTGTCGATTCCGCTGGTCACATCCATCCGCTCGGCACACTCCATTCAATCGCAGTGTGATGGAGGGCGGACTGCCCGGGTCCTCCGCACACGGAGAGCATCCGAAGTTCGCGGTGCTGATCGAGGAGACTGACGGGCCACGGCAGGTGCTGGTGAAGTTCTCGCCGCCCGGCAACACTGCGGTCGGACGGCGATGGTCGGATCTCCTGGTCGCAGAGCACCTTGCTCACCGGTTGCTGGCCGACGCGGGTCTGCCTGCAGCGCGCTCGCGCATCGAGCGCTACGGTGACCGAACCTTTCTCGAGGTGGAGCGATTCGATCGCGCGGGCCTCGACGGGCGGGTAGGCGTGACGTCACTTTTTGCCATCGATGCTGATCAGTACGGCAAGCTCGACAATTGGATCGACTCCGCTACGCGGCTCCATAACGATCGCCGGATCGACGCAGCAGCGCTCGAACTCGTTCGTCTGATGGCTACGTTCGGTGCCCTGATTGCGAATACCGACCGACACTTCGGCAACATCGCGTTCTACGACGCCTACGACGGGCGCTTCTCGCTCGCCCCGATATACGACATGCTGCCGATGCTGTTTGCGCCGGAGCACGATCAGATGATCGCCCGCACTTTCAATCCCGCCAACCCAACCTCAAACACGTTGCGTGCATACCCGAGAGCGCGCTCGCTCGCGGAGGACTACTGGCGTCGTTGCGCGCAGGACCCACGGATCAGCGATGAATTCCGCGCAATCAGTGTGACCTGCGGGGCAACGCTCGAAGCGTTGCCTCGCACGGGTGCCTACGCTTAACCGCCGGAAGTTACGGTCGATCTGGCGCCGCTCGCGCAGCGAATCGCCGACATCAAGCAGAGGCACGAGATCAATGAATTGAACCGCCTCATCAGCACAGATCCCAAGGTCGCGGGTTTGGGTAGATGTTTCAACCTGAACATTGCCACAGACGCGTCCAATACCACGGATGTCACTGCCACGGTGCGTCGTCTTCCTGCTCAGGTTCGAGGCGTTGCTCGCGCTCAGCGCGAGACGATCTCTCCAAGGGGCTTGCCCTTGCTTGAAAGCTGCGTGCTTCGTCCTTACTGGCAGACCCTCGCCGATGCTGGAGTGTCGCTACTGCGATGAGATCGGCAATCGTCTGGGTCAGAAAGTTCATGCCTCATTGAAACGCTGCCCACTATTTCGCTCAAGCAACATCACTGCCTTGCTGCCATAATCCCTGCTCATGCGAACAGTCGAGCGCCTGCCTTCTCTACATACTTTGCAGGTTTTTGAAGTTGCCGCACGACGTCTGAGCTTCACTCGCGCGGCGGTCGAATTGCATCTCACGCAGGCCGCGGTAAGTCGGCAGATCCGGCAGCTGGAAGAAGCGCTCGAGCAGCCGCTATTCGTCCGTTTGCACCGACGCGTCGAACTCACGCCGGCAGGTGAGCGATTGGCCGCGGATCTATCGCAGAGCTTTACGCAGATCGCTCGCTCGGTCGCGCACGTGCGCGGTGACACTCGCGATCGATTGCGGCTCAGCGTCGAACCCGCGTTCGCCGCTCGTTGGTTGTTGCCGCGCCTGCCGCGTTTCCTTGCCGGTGAGCCGCAGATCGACGTCGAGGTTGATTCGACTGAAATCGTGCGGGAGTTGGGCAGCGAAACCGACTTGGCGATTCGTTACGTTGCGGGTTCACGACAGCGGCCGAATCGTAGCGCCCTGCTGTTGGCGGACATCTCGATGTTTCCTGTGCTCGCGCCATCACTATTACGTCCGGACCAGAAGCTGCAGGCAGCCAGTGACCTCCTGCAATACCCGCTGCTCCATGAGGACGAAGGCCGCTCCTGGCAGGCGTGGTTTCACGCGGCTGGGTTGGATGACATCGCGATCCCGCGTCGCGTGCGCTTCAATGATGTGGCGTTGGTACTGCAGGCAGCTGTCAACGGTCATGGAGTTGCACTGGGCGATGACTTGCTGGCTGCCGACGATCTGAAGGCGGGCCGGCTGCTCAAGCCATTCGAGACGAGCGCTCGTTGGGGCACCTATTGGCTGTTGGGTGTGGCGTCTCGATCCAGGGCGCAGCGAGTGTTTCGGAACTGGTTACAGGAACAGTTGGCCTTGTGCGTGTGAGCTTGCTGCGTGGCATCGAGGCGGTGGATCGTCGTGCGTTGTCGACGATCCGGCAGATTCCGGCTCAGCAACAACCATAGTGATGGAAGCAGTAACAGTGTTTGTAGCGGTGTGCGAGTTCGAAGGATAACGTTTCGCGGCGCCTCGTTAACGTTAAATAACGTGCCAGTAACCGTAACTCCGGGAAATCAATCGTGCATTGGCTCAGGATTCGGCTGAGCCAGCCGTGCTGGATGCATAACCGTAACGTAATGGGACTTACCGTGAGGAGTGGCTACATTGTGGTTTTCGAGCGAGACGGCGAGGGCGTTGCATGCGTGGCGTGAAGCCGCAGGGCGCCGATGGCACCGTGATAAGCTCCACCGAGATGCAAACTGATCGCAGCAGGAGATATAGATGAAACGATGGGGCTGTCCGGCTGTGCTTGCTGCATTCTGTCTGCTCGCTGCGGAGATGGCGGCTGCCCACTCGCCTGTGTTCGATTGCTTCAACGGCGAGGACGGTCAGATCACTTGCGAAGGTGGCTTTTCGGATGGCACATCGGCCACCGGCGTGCGGGTTCGTGTGCTGGATGCAAACGAGAAGGTACTGCTGGAAGGCAAGATCGACGCGGACGGACGCTTCACTTTCAAGAAACCGCCAGTCGATTTTCACCTCATATTCGACGCAGGTGCCGGCCATACGGTAACGCTGTTCGGTGCCGACATCAGCTGAGTAACACTGCATGAATTCTCGTTGCTTCGCCACGCGCCACGCGTGGTTCGCACTGTTTGCGTTCCTTGTGGCGGCGCCGGCTGGCGCGCATTTCCAGCTGATCTACACGCCAGAACCCGCACTGAAGGTCGGCGGGCCGCTGCAGATGCTGCTGGTGTTTACGCATCCCTTCGAAGCGGGCCACACGATGGACATGGCGATGCCGGCAGAGTTCTACGTTGTCAGCCAGCGCGGCAAGGAGGCCAGGCCGCAGCGAACGGACCTGAAAAAGCATTTGCAGGAAATCCAATGGACCAGCCTGACGAATGTGGGCCGGGCTTACGAGGCGCAGTTGCCGAAGGGCATCGTGCGCTCGCTGGGCGACTATGTATTCGTGCTGGTGCCGACGCCGTACTACGAAGGGTCTGAGGAAAAATTCATCCAGCAGTTCACCAAGATGGTGTTGAATGTCGGTGGGCTACCGGGTAACTGGGCCGACCCCGTCGGTTTGCCCGCCGAGATCGTGCCGCTGAACAAGCCATATGCGAACTGGGTGGGTGGAGTCTTCAGCGGCGTGGTGCTCGCCGACGGCAAGCCGGCGCCGCACGCGGAGCTGGAGATCGGCTACGTGAATCACGAGCCGAACTTGTCACAACGCCGTTTCGAGCCTCAGGCGCGAGCCAGCGCGCCGCAGGATTCATTCGTCAACTTGAGCATTCGCACCAATGATCGCGGCGAATTCACGATCGGCCTGCCCAAGGCCGGCTGGTGGGGCATCTGTGCGCTCGGTGTCGGCCCGCAATCGCAATACCAGGGCAAGCCATTGTCACAGGATGCGGTGCTGTGGGTGAAAGCGACGGACATGCAATGACGACAGCGGCCATTCCGCGCGTTGTGGTCGTCAAGGCGAACAACTCGCGACTCGAATCGCTATGCATGATTGCGGCGACCGCCGTGCTGGTGGCGGCGACGCTCGTTTTCGCGAAGGTCAACGCCCGGGTCGATCACACGCCGCCGCTCATGGATTGGCAATTGCGCGCGTTCGACTTGAAGCCGACCGACCAGGCCATCTTCAACGCTCTGACGGTCGCCGCCGACACGGTGTGGGTATGGTACGAGGACACGAAGACGTGGACGCCGGTCGAAGAGATGCAGAGCGAGGAGACCGGCGTTGCGCCGTTCGCGCTCGATGCGAACTGGCGGCAGACCGGTGAAGTGCAATGGCGCCTGGATCGGTCATTTTCGTTCGAAGGCGCCACCGCCTACTTCGGCAACAACGGCAAGGTGCCGGGGCAGAGTGCCTATCTGCTGGTGCTTGGACATACTCATAAGGGCGTCAGCTATGCCGATCAGTCCACCATCTGGCTGCATCCTGATCCGCGCGCCGCTGCACCGCGCACGCTCAACCGCGATTCGTTGATCCGCAACGGCTGGAAGCAAGTCGTGTCCCATACGGGCGACGTCGAAGTACGGCAGCGCGAGTGGAATCCGCCATTATGAAATTCCGTATCCTTGCTGCTTTGCTGTTGCTGGCGGTGGGTATTCCGGCCCAGGCGGCCGCTGCCCACAAGCTGCGCGTCGGCGTCACCTTGCATCCGTACTACAGTTTCGCCGCGAACATCGTGGGCGATCGTGCCGAGGTCGTGCCGCTGATCGACGCGGGTTTCAATCCGCACAACTATGCGCCGCGGCCCGAAGACTTGAAGCGTGCTACGACGCTGGATGCGCTGATCGTCAACGGCATCGGCCACGACGAGTTCGCTTTCAAGATCGTCGAGGCTGCCGGCATGAAGGACAAGTTGCGGCTCATCTATGCGAACGAGTCCGTCGCATTGATTCCAGTGGCCGGATCGGGTGGCGACATGCGCGCCGTCAATCCCCATACGTTCGTATCGCTGGCGGCGGCTACGCAGCAGGTCTATACCATCGCGCGTGCCCTCGGCAAGCTCGATCCTGGCAACGCGACCTTCTATCGTGAGAACGCCAACGCCTATGCCACTCGCATCCGCCGCATGAAAGCGGAGTTCATGTCCCAGTTGACGCAGGCGGATCTGGCGCATTTCCGCTGCGCCACCATGCACGATGCCTACGGCTACCTGTTGCAGGAGTTTGGCTTGCAGATCGCCGCCGTCATCGAGCCGCGGCACGGTGTGCAGCCCACGGCGCGGCAGATGGCGGACACCATTGCCAGGATCAAGGACGCCAAGGTGGATGTGCTGTTCGCCGAAAAATATTTCGCCAGCAAATTGTCCGACACCATCCGTGATGCGACGGGCGTGCAGATGTACTCCTTCTCGCATATCTCGGACGGGCCCTTCACCGCGGAAAAGTTCGAGCAGGAAATGCGCGAGAACCTCACGACGCTGGTGCGGGCCGTGCACGCTTCCGGAGAACGGCACTGATGCGCGGACCGACGGTGCACTTTTCGCGGGTGAACTTGAACCTGGGCGGTACTCGCATCCTGGAGGACGTGACGTTCTCGATCGCGCCCGGAGAGATCCACGCACTCGTTGGCCCGAATGGCGGCGGCAAAACTTCGCTGGTGCGCTCGCTGCTGGGCGAGATGCCGCATGAGGGCGAGATCACCATCGCCTGGCAGGAGAGCACGATTCTCGGCTATGTGCCGCAAGCTCTCGATCTGGACCGGACGTTGCCCATCAGCGTCGCTGACTTCATGGCGATGATCAGCCAGCGCCGGCCGGCATTTCTCGGCATGAACCGGCAGGTGCGTGAGTCGAGCCAGCATGCGTTGCAGCGTGTCGGGCTGGAAAACAAGAGCCGGCGCAAGCTCGGAGATCTCTCCGGCGGCGAGCGGCAACGCTTGATGCTCGCGCAGGCGCTGATGCCCGCGCCCGCGCTGCTGGTACTCGATGAACCGGCGGCAGGCATGGATGAAGCCGGCGAAACACTCCTGGAACGTTTGCTGGTGGAAAGCGCGCAGGCCGGTACGACCGTGCTTTGGATCGCCCATGATCTCGGCCAGGTGCGCCGGATTGCGCATGGCGTGACCTGTCTGAACCGCACCGTGCAATTTCACGGACGCGCCACCGAATTGCTGACCAACGAACGAGTGCGGGCGGCATTCGGCCTGCAGGCATTGCGTGCCCAGGAAGTTGCGGAGCTGACGCCGTGAACGAAGTCTACGAAGCGATCCGCCAGACCCTGCAGGCAGGGGCTCACGCACAAACGTTGCCGGAGATGTTCCAGTACGGCTTCGTGGCGAACGCACTGCTGTGCGGGTTGCTGATCGGTCCGCTGCTCGGCGGTATCGGCACCATGGTGGTGGTCAAGCGCATGGCGTTCTTCTCGCAAGCCATCGGCAACGCGGCCATGACGGGAGTGGGCATCGGCGTGCTGCTGGGGGAATCCGTGGCCGCGCCGTATTACTCCATGTTCGGCTTCTGCCTGCTGTTCGGCCTGTTGCTGAACTACACGCGCAACCACACCAAGCTCACGCAGGACACGCTGATCGGAGTATTCCTGGCCGTGTCGTTGGCACTGGGCTCGTCGCTGCTGTTGTTCGTTTCCGCCAAGGTGAATACGCACATCCTGGAAGCCGTGTTGTTCGGATCCATCCTCACGGTGAGCGACACGGACATCAATGTGCTGCTCGCCGTCGCGTTGCTGTGCGCACTCGTGGGCCTGCCATTGTTCAATCAAATGCTGCTCTCGAGCATGAACCCGAGCCTCGCCCGCGTGCGCGGTGTGCCGGTGCATCTGCTCGAATACGTGTTCGTCGTCATGATCACGCTGCTCACGGTCGCCTGCGTCAAGATCGTGGGTGCGGTATTGGTGGAGGCGCTGCTGCTGATTCCGGCCGCCGCGGCGCGCAACTTGATCTCGTCGGTCCGCGGCTTCGTGCTCACGAGCATCGTGCTGTCGACCGTGAGTTGCCTGGCAGGTATCTACATCCCCATGCGTTGGGATCTGGCAGTGCCGTCCGGTGGCGCCATCATTTTGATCGCCGCGATGTTCTTCCTGCTGACGACCGTGGCACGCGCCGTGTTCGGACGCTTCCGCGAAGCGCGGGCTTAAAGAGAAGCACGATGCGTCCAACATCCTCAAGACATCGGATTCTCAGGGCTTGTGTGCTTGGTCTGGCACTCATCTGCATGTCCGCACGGCCAGCGCAGAATGATGCGACAACGAAGGTCCTGACGGCCCTGCCTGTGACCTATTCGATCACCGCAAACCTGGCGCGCGGCACGTCCATCAAAGTGGTGAACGTGCCCGAAGAAGCGCGGCCCATGAGTGCACTGGGGCGCTATCTCGAAAAGCCCGATGCCAAACTCAATGAGCTGCTCGGTGCCGCGGATGCGGTCGTCACTATCGGCAAGGTGTGGCGCGAAGACCCGCTGTACGCGGCGGTTCGCAACAGCAATATCCGCGTGGTGAACATCGACGCGACCGAGCCTTATTCGACCACGCTGGCCGGCGTCTCCCTGATGGCGCAACCCGACGATCGCGCACCTTGGGAACAGAGTAGTGCTGCGTCCGCGGGACGGCCTGAACTGCATTTCTGGCTGAGCCCTGCCAACGGCGCCCGCATGGCTGATATCGTGGCGCATGACCTGATGAGATTGTCGCCCGCCGACGCAGCGCCGATCGAAAAAAACCTCGTTGAGCTGCGGCGCAAGCTACTGGCTTTGAAGGCGACTTACGAAGCCAAGCTCGCGGCGTTGGACAACGTCACCGTATTCGCCCTCACCTCGGATTTTTCCTATCTCTGCGGCGATGTGGGCATCTTCGTGGACGGCTATTTCGTCAAGCAGGACATCGACTGGACCAGCGATGACCTGCGCCACCTGCGCGAGCACCTGCAGGAAAGAGGTATCCGCGTGGTCATTCACAAATGGGAACCGAGTCAGGCCATCCAGGAGGCAGTGCGCGCCGCAGGTGCCACGATGCTGGTGCTCAAGAATGGGGACGAAGGGGCTCCCGCTGGCCAACGCTTGGCGGAGGACGTCTATCCACTCAACCTCGAAGCGAATCTCCAATCGCTCTATCAGGCGCTGGCCGCGGCGAATCGCAGCGGCCGATAACGCGCGGCGTTGCTGGCTTCCGCTTATTGGTGCTCACTTAAGCGGCAAGAAGCGTGCTAGCGGTGCGTTCTCGGTCCGTCATTCTCGTGCAGGGGCATCGCTACGCCGGGCTTTTCGTCGCCTTCTTCCTCATCGTCGCGGGGTCCGGCTCGTTCGGCATCCGGGACAAATCCTCAAGGCAATTTCATGATCCTTAAATCAGGCAGGCGGTTTGATATGGACCCGATGAACGACCCGACGCATCAAGACCGGCGCCGGTACCTGCGCCGTATGCTGTTGGCTGCCGGTGCAATGATCACTGGCATGGGCCGCGTGGCGTCGGCGGCTGAGCTGCTTGGCGAACGAGATCCTGCCGCTCTGGCCCAGGACTATGTGGCGAGCGCTAGAAATGTCGATCGGCGCAAATACCCGAGCTTTGACGGCCACCAGAATTGCGCCAATTGCGCGCTGGTCGAGTCCGGCACTGCCATACGCCGTCACTGCAGCGTGTTTCCCGGCAAACTGGTGCTGCCAAACGCCTGGTGCAAGGCTTGGCAGCCGAAGGGCCGCAAGCTTTGAAGCTGAAGCGGCAGTCCGGTGCTTGGCAAGCAGCCCGCCGAACATCGCAGGCAAACACTTCACCTATTCCCTGGGCTGCACCCGCAGTGTCGGTGCGGATGCGCCTATCGGCTGGTCGCGCGCGAGCCTGAAGTTTTGAGGAGGTTATGCGTTGTTTCCTCCGCATTTCGTTAACGTTAACGGGCTTGTCCCGTTACCGTAAATAACAAGACAGCATCCGATCCGCTTCCTAGCCTGTAGCACGTGCCCGATCCGCGGGCATCGTGGCCGGCGACGATAACCATAACGGGGAAGCTGATGAAAGTACTTCGCGTTGCTGATTCGGGCGGGACCAATTCAGGTTGCATGGGCGCGCGCCTGTTAGCTTTGGCAGGCGCATGCCTGCTGGCCTCGGGTTCCGTTGTGGCAGCGTCACTACCTTATGCCGCCGCCGGCTTGACCGAGCAACAGGCTGCTGAAGTACTGGTCGAACGCTTCACCTATGGTGCGACGCCCGGCCAGGTGCAACAGATCGTTGCCCAGGGCCTGGACCGCTGGCTCGAGGAACAACTGCAGGCCCGCCAGAGTGAAACCGCGCTGGGGACGCGCCTGAGCCAATTCCCTGCGCTCGGTATGACGCACGAGCAGTTGTTCGGCAAGTACCCGAGCGGTGCGCAGAGCACGGCTCACGCACGTCGTTTTTATGATCTGGTGCCGCCAGCCGACGCGGCCGTCGACAATGCTTGGCGCAATCGCAAGCTGGCGCAGTTTCGTAAGGAGCAGGGCTACCAGACCCAGGAGGAACACCTGTATGGGCAGCTGGCTGGACAAAAAATCGTGCGCGCCGTGTACGCGCAGAATCAGCTTGCCGAAGTGCTGAGCGACTTCTGGCTCAACCACTTCTACGTCACCAGCAGCAATTTCCGTTCGCGCCCCTGGGTGATGGCATACGAAGACGAGGCCATCCGGCCCAACGCGTTGGGCAATTTCCGCGCACTGCTCGGTGCTGCCGCCAGACATCCCGCCAAGGTGCAAGCCACTTTCGGCGATGCGCAGAAGGCGACGGTGACCGAGTCACAGACGTCGATGGGACTGGCGTTCGCACAGCTGCAATCGCAAGGCAGGCAGGCGACCGTCGATGCGATCAGGAAGCAGGTCCAGCTGATGGAGTCGGAGGAAGATTGGCTGTTGCAGCGGCGTTTCTGGCCGGCCAGCGGTCCCAACCTGGAATTCAGCCGGTTGCTGCTGCGGCAGACGCTCGGCGAAGGCGGAGCATACGGTCAGCAGGATGTGCAGGAAACCGCTCGCGTGTTCACCGGCTGGTCCACGTTGCCTTACGGCGTGAACGAGCAATGGTTTGCCGGTGGATTCGCGGGCGCGAGCGCCGCGGGGTTCGTACAGCAAGGCAGCTTCGTATTCCGGGCCGACCGGCATGATGCGACTGCCAAGCAGGTACTAGGAAAGCAGTTTGTTGCCGGCCGCGGTTACGAAGAAGGCGAGGAACTTCTCGATGTGCTCGCTGCGCATCCCGCGACCGCCCGGAATATCGCGACGGCACTGACTCGCCAGTTCGTCGGTGCAACACCAGCGCCCGCGTTGATCGACTCGTTGACCCAGTCCTTCAGCGACAGTGGCGGTGATATCCGTGCCGTACTGCACACGTTGGTGCAATCCGCTGACTTCTGGCGCGCCGCGGCCGCAAAGGAAAAACAGAAATCGCCATTCGAGTACGCGGTAAGCGCACTGCGCGCTGCGCAGGCCGAGGTCAAGCAGACCGAAGCGCTCGCCAAATGGATCGCCGGCATGGGGCAGCCCTTGTACGCCTATCAGGATTCCAACGGCGTCCCGCATGACAAGCAATGGATCAACGCCGGCAGTCTGACCGCGCGCATGAAGTTCGCGTTGCAGCTCGGAGCCGGGGAGATCGAGGGCATCGATGTGCCGGGCAGCGCGCCTCGCGAAGCGTTGGCGATGCAGATCGCGAGCCCGCAATTCCAGCATCGCTGAACCGAACGTTACCAACCGCATCGTTATCGAAATTCAAAAAGGGGGAAATCATGATTACGCGTCGCGCCTTGTTACAGACCGGCGGGATGATGGCGTTCGCAGCCGGCGTGGTGGCGCCCACATTCCTGAGCCGCGCCGCCCAGGCGGCGAGCGTCGGTAACGCCAGGAAAGTTCTGGTCGTCGTGTATCAGCGCTTCGGCATGGACGGCCTGATCGCCGTGACGCCCTACGCCAATGAATCGCTGCGCAAGCTGCGTCCCGACTTGATGCTGCCTGCGCCGGACTCGGGCAAGGAAAACGCGCTCGTCGATCTTGGCGAAGGCTATGGCTTGAATCCCTGGCTCGGGGCGCTTGCACCTTTGTATCGCGAGGGCAGCCTGGCTTTCGTTCAAGCGGCCGGCTCTCCCGATACCACGCGCTCGCATCTGGACGCTGCGCAGTGGTGGGAATCCGGCACGCCGGGCGTGAAAGCAACGCCGGACGGTTGGTTGAATCG
>JAIBJL010000129.1 GCA_020029545.1 Gammaproteobacteria bacterium | reverse complement strand
AGCGCTTCGAGCAGCGCACGGCGACTGGCTGCGGTATCGCCAAGCTGTTGCAAGGCGCGCGCGATACCCAGGTTCGCCAGCGCCGTATCCTGTGGGCTCAGGGCCAGCAGCACGCGGTACTCGCGCAGCGCTTGCTCCACTTGGTTGGAGGCCAGCAGGCGTTCGCCCAGCTCTCGATGTTGAGCGGCGTTGAGCGGATCGAGATAGTTCAGCGACAACAGCACCTCATTCGCCTCCGCACGCCGTCCGGCCGCATCCAGCCAATTGGCGAGATCGCGCAGTGCAGGCGGATGCCAGCCGCCGATCCGGCGATATCGATGCAGCGCATCGATCGCCTCGTTGCGACGATCCGACTGGTCGAGTGCCCGCGCCAGCAATAACCAGGCGCTGTCGGAACCGCTCTGCTCGGGATAAATCTCGGTCGCACGACGCGCCGCTGCCACCGCAGCGTCCCAGCGCTGTGTCTTGATGGCATTGCCGGCGTCGTTGTACTGCGTCTGCCATTCTTCGGTACTGGCCAGAATCGTTGCGTAGCGCGCGCGTACGAACGCATCGAATTGCTTGTCGAACTCGGCCGCGGGAATCTTGAAGGTCGCCTCGACAGCCGCCTGCACGGTGGTCTCGCGCGAGTACTGCCGCAACAGCGCGACCAGTCGGTCGAAACCCCAGCGCTGCTCGATGAAATAGCAGATCAGGCCGGCCTGCATATACGAGACCTGTACCTGCTCGGGATACTGCGGACGAATGAATCCCGAATCGAGTTCGCTGACCGGCAGGAATTTGTTATCGCGCAGCGCGGCCAGTGCTTCAGGCGACACGCTCACGCCCGGCGTCGGACCGCTGGTCCATTCTTCGAACACCGAAATCCCCTCGCTCAACCAGCGCGGCACCCGATGGTCGGTCAGCTCCAGCGTGAACACATGGGCCATCTCGTGCCAGAGCGTCGAGCCCCAGTGAAAATCGCCGAGCGGTCGCCCGGACGGGCTATCCATTGCCACCAGGTAGCCAAACGTCACACCGAGCAGGCCAATGCCCGGCAACGCAGTGACGCGCACTGCGAAGTCGTCATGGTCCGGATAGAGTTCGAGCGTCACCGGTTCGCGCGGCTCGAAGCCATAACGCCGGGAAAACGACGCAATACTGTCGTGTGCAAGTTGCTGGACGTAGGGCCGCAACACCGCCGCCTCGCTGGTGGCCATGCGCATGCGTAACTCGACAGAGCCGCTGGCGCCGTCGGCCTTGGGAATCGGCAGTTGCACGACGCTCAGCTCGAATTGATCGAGGCTGTCGAGCAAGCGCAGTGTATTGACGGTCGTCCCGCTATAAGGATCGCCGGCGTAGGCGAGTTGCAGATGCTGGCGTGCGCCCGCGGTATCGCCGACGCGCAATAGATTGACACCGAGTTCGGCGTGCGACTCCCATAGATCCGGTTGCACCTCGACCGCACGCCGCAGCAGCAGCGTCGCTTCGCGATAGCGCCGGCGCATGATCTCGAAACGCGCGAGCTTCTGATACAACGCGCCGTAATGAGGATGGTGCGACTGCGCCTTCCTGGTCCATGGGTTGTCCGCATCGCCCCGGCGTGCGAGCTCCAACACCGCGCGCAGGGTGTAGACATCCAACGGCGGCAATTTCTGTTGATCGATCAGCTTGGCGGCACGATCCAGCGACTCGTCGGCGGCGTCGAGACGACCGTCCTCCAACGCCAGCTGTGCGGCCAGCAGATGAGCCTCGGCAAGATTATCGTGCTCGCGCAGCAGCGCAGCGACGAGACGATCCGCGGCGCCTTCGAAACGCTCGGCGAACAGCTGTGCCATGCCAAGCTGCGCATACGGATCGTTGGGTGTGTCTTGCAGCACTTCACCGAAGATCGCCAACGCGTCCTGGTGATTGTGCGCCTGCAGAAACAGCCTTCCCCAACGCACCTTGGGCGCTGAGAAGCGCGGATTGGCCTGCACCGCCTGTTTGAACAGTTCGTTGGCCTGGCGCATGTCGCCGAGCGCCCACGCCGCCTCAGCCTGGAGTGCGAGTACGCTGGAGCTGTTGAGCAGGTTGATGTAACACGCCTTGGCTTGCGCGAGGCGACCACGAAACTGCTGTGCATCGCAGTCACGCAGTGCCTGTGCCCGACGCGGATCGTAATCGATCGGTTGCGCGGCCACGGCCGGCGTGGCAATGAGCAACAGCACTGCCAAACCCACAGCGAGTCTGCGATCAATGGGCATCGGTGCCTCCCGGGGTGGGCCCGCGGTTCATGGAGGTCGACGTGCCGCCGATCTGGCTCTGGCGCGCATCGATTTTCTTCTGCAGCAGCGCCAGTCGCACCAACACGGTTTCGAGTTCGTCGTAGTAGGCATCGAGCGCCAGCGATGCCTTGCGTTGCTTGACGGCATCGATCTCGTGTTCAACTCTGACCCGCTGTTCCAGCAGCGAGTTTAGCGTGGCATCGTCGCCTGCCAGCGATGCGGCGCCGAGCCGCGCCACCTGGAAGCGTTCGGCGCCGCGCCCTTCCAGTCGTGGATGTTCGGTGGCGAGCGCGACCTCGGTCTTGTAGGAATCGGCGACCTTGCGGGAAGCGAATTCAAAGGCTTCCTGCGCCGTCACGATGTCGTCCTTGTTGACATCGGCAGCCTCACTGCTGACCGCTTGGAGCCAGAATTGTGCGAAGCGCGTTGCGGTGCGCTCACCGCCGTTCTTCGTGGCGCTGACGACGGCGCGGCCCTCGCGCTGCCAGCGTTCGGTCACCGCACCGCTGGCGCTGGTGGCATTCACGATCAACTGCTCGCCGGCACCGATCCCGTTGAACAACGCGCCGAGCTCCGCCGCCGTGGGATCGGGACCCGTCACATTGAAGCGGTACTCTTCGCCGTCGAAACTGCCATGACCGATCAGCACGATCAGCACGCGATCGGCTGGCTGCGTCTTGCCTGCCAGCGTCTGCACGGCTTGGCGCACGGATTCACGCGTTGTCCGTTCGCCCAACAGTGTGGTCACGTGCGACCGATCACCCGTGAGTTTCACGGCTGCATCGGACAAAGCGTTCGCCTGCTCGCGAAACCGTTGCTCATACTGTGGCTCACCGCCCAAGCCGCTGACGATGAGGGCGTAGGTGGCGGCTGAACAGATCGCTGGCAAGAGGAACAGGCTACAGGCGACAGGCCACAACCCGCGATGATGGCTGGCCGACCGTCGGGCCGTCGCCTGTCGCCTGTCTCTCACAGCCGCCCCCACTTCAGGCGCAACAACCATTCGCCCGCCTTGAGCAGCAGCAGGACGATGAACACGATGGGCAGGTTCCACAGATCGAGCATCTGCCGTTCCACAATGCCCGCCTTCGAATAGGGGATCGCGGCCGCCAGGCCGTCGAGTTGATCCAGCGACCAGTAGCGCCCGCCGGTCATCGCGGCCAGTCGTTCCAGCAGCATGCGGTTCTGGCGCGTGGCGAAATGCTCGACGACGCCATCGGCGCGTCGCACATGCGTGGTCGCCGTGCCGACCTCGGTATCGCCTTGGCGTGCGCTCATGTCGATACGATACAAACCCGCTGCCGGCGCATCGAGCGTCGCGGTATAGCGGCCATCGTTGTCGCCGGACGCATGCATCATCTGCGTATAGGTAGCATCCCGTTCCGGCGCAATCAGCAATTCGACCGCTGCATCGTTGACCGGTTCGAAGCGCTCATTGCGCAGTTCCGCCGTCAGTTCGACTTTGGGCTCATCGTTATAAACGGTACGTGCCGCACTGAGCACCGCGCGCGGCGGCGTCGAATCGGCGAGTGCATGGGCAAATTGCCGCCAGAACAGCTCGTGCCGCTGATCTTCCGGCGGCAGGCGCATCTGCCAGCGCAGCGTGCTCGCCGTACCCAGCACATACGTCGCGCCCCGACCGTAGCGTTGCCATGCGAGCAATGGAGTGCGCGTGCTGCCGGCAACCGCGTCCAGCAATACGACCGCGCCCAGACGAAGCCGGCCCAGTGCTTGATAGTCGGCGAGCGGCGGCAGGCTCTTCCATTGCTCGATGTTGCTGCGGCCATCGCCACTCAGCCGCGTGATCGCCGACTGCTCGCCATACGCTGTCGGCATTGCCGCTGCGGCCCGCTGCACGAAACTGCTGCCATCCTTCTCCGGCAGCACGGTCGGCAGCATGGGCGCGATCGGCGTGTTGGCCCAGCCGCCGGCCGACAGGCCATAGCGCCCGGCCAGCAGCAACAGACTACCGCCCCGCTTGTCGACGAAGTCCTGCAGCAACCGCTGCTGTTGCGCACTCAACGACGCCGCTTCATAGCTGCCGATGACGATGGCGTCGTAGGCGAACAGCTCGGCCGCATCGGCAGGGAAGCCGTCGCTGAGTTCCTCCGGCGACAGAATGCCCTGTCGAAAATTCTTGTTCGGGGTGGTGCGCACCAGGCTCGCCAGGCGCAGAGACTGTTCGCTCTCGATCGCGCGTCGCAGAAATTTGTATTCCCAGCGCGGCTCGCCTTCCAGATACAGCACGCTGCGACGGCGAGCCGGCACGGTCATCACATGCGATTGCGTGTTGTTGATGATGTTGCGCTCGTTGGGCAGCGCATCGAGAACAAAACGCAGGTTGTGCGTACCCGCCTCGCCCGCCGGCAACTCGATGGGGATATTCGTGACGTCGGTATTCGCCGGCAGCGTGAGTTCGCGGGTGGCCAGCAGGGTGTCTTGGTCGTATACCCGTAAACGAGTCGAAGCGACGCCATCATGCCGCACGCCGACCGTGGCACTGACCGTGACGCCGGCCGGCGCCGTCGCTGGCACGTCGATGCGCTCGAGTTCCAGATCGTTGCTGGTGCGCTCGGGGCCGATGCCGACCGTGTGAATCGGCACGCCGTAGGCAGCGATCTCGGCAAGCCGTTCCTCGTTCAGCGAATCGCCGTTCTCGGCGCCATCGCTGAACAGCACGATGCCGGCGAGCGGCACACTGCCGGCCGTCTGCAACACCTGCACCATGGCATCACCGATGCGGGTCTGGGTCCCGGGGGCTGGCATCGCGTCCAGGGCAGGCAGCGACATCGCCTCGCCGGCGAACGCGAACAGACGCACATCGAAGATTTTGCCGAGACGCTGCAGCGGGCCTTGTTGCATGGCAGTCACTGCCTGTTGCAGGCGCGACTGCGAGTCATTGCCATAGGCCATACTGGCCGACGCATCGACCACCCACGCCAGCGCGTTCTCACGCTCGCGGACGCGCTCGACACTGAGAACCGGTCGCCATAGCAGGCACAGCACCAGTGCCAGCAGTGCCGTCTGGAATACGCCGAGCACGGCCAGCCGGACCCAACCCAGCACTCGCCGCCGCCACAGTGTCGCGGCAATTGCAGCGACCCCGCATGCAATCGCGACATACAGCATCCACAGCGGCCAACCGCTCGCGAAAGCGAACGCACCGCTCCGGTAAGCCCACATCGGATGTGTGAACAGCGCTTCGAACACTTGATCAAGAGCTTCTATGGGACGGGCCAGTTTTGCCCACGAGGTTGTTGCTGCTCCCTTGTGTACTTACAGTACACGGCGGTCGGTGCCACAGGCATTTCCGTTGGTCACGCGCCTAGTCGTGAACCCATGTTCATTCAAACGGGTGACTCCGTCGCGTGACGTACAACCTGTGCAGAGGCTCCCTCACTAATAGGCCATGGTCGACGTTCAGGCAAGCGTGACGAGTGAAAAGTTTCCTGTCACCCATTAGCACCTCGCAAGAGCACCTCGCAAGGTATACCGCCGCGGGCAAGTCAGTGAGACCAGAGCTCCGCAGGCCGCTGGCAACGTTGCACCATTTGCTTGCACGAGGCCCGTCATCTTGCACGCTACGGATCAACCAACTCGTCTATCATCCATTTGTGACCTCGATGGGGAACCGTACGGCCTTTCATGCGTATGAGGTGTCACGGCGAGCGCCATCGATCGCCCCAAACAACAACGGACCTTAGACAGGTGAACTTAGACAGGTGAATCATGACTGCTAGCAGCGGCGACCTGCACGAAAGTGCCGACCAACTGAAGCCCGAGACCATCGATCGACATCGTGCGGTGGTCTCGATCATGGAGGAACTCGAAGCCGTCGACTGGTACGACCAGCGCGTCGATGCCACCAGCGATCCGGAGTTGGCAAAAATCCTGGCGCACAATCGTGACGAGGAAAAGGAACACGCCATGATGACGCTGGAATGGCTGCGTCGTCGCGATCCCAAGCTGGACGAACACATGCGCACATACCTGTTCACGACCCGGAGCGTGCTGGATGTCGAGCACACAGCCGCACATGGCAGTGACGGCGACGGCACCGCGAATGACGGCTCCCTGGGTATCGGCAGCCTGATGAACAAGTAAGTGGTGAATAGTGATTGGTGAATGGTCAGACGGTTGCTTTCATACCTTCAGGGCCAGCCGGCTGTGTTCTCAACACAGCTCGGCACTTCCTACGTCCATGTAGGTCGTACGCAGCACGATGGGGAACTGATATGAACGATTTGTTGCGAGAACAGGCGCCGATTTCCGCGGCGGCCTGGAAGGAAATCGACGCCGAGGCGACGCGTACACTCAAAGTGCTGCTGGCGGCGCGTCGATTGGTCGATTTCAAGGGACCGCTCGGCTGGTCGACCTCAGCGATCTCACTGGGGCGCACCGACAAACTGTCCCCGCAGCTGCAGGAAGGGGTGTCGTCACGTATTCGCCGCGTGTTGCCGCTGACGGAACTGCGGACCCCTTTCGAACTGTCGCGCGAGGAACTCGAAAGCATCGGCCGGGGCGCGCAGGATGCCGATCTCGATCCGGTTCGCAACGCCGCCCGCTCGGCAGCCATTGCCGAAGATCGCGCCGTCTTCCAGGGATATGCAGCGGCAGGTATCACTGGAATCTTCGCTGCAGCGACCGACCAACGCCTGACCATCCCCGATCAATTCGAGGCCTATCCCGACATCGTGGCCGAAGCCACGCATCGCTTGCGCAGCGCCGGCGTCAACGGCCCGTATGGCATCGCGCTCGGCCCGCGGTGTTATACCGGCCTGACCCGCAGTACCGACCGCGGCTATCCGGTCATCGAGCACGTGCGCAAGTTGCTGGACGGTCCGATCGTGTGGGCGCCCGCGGCAGACGGGGCGGTCGTACTCAGCATGCGCGGCGGAGATTTCGAGTTGTCGGTCGGCCAGGACTTCTCGATTGGCTATCTCGATCACACCAGTACTTCGGTCCTTCTCTATCTGCAGGAGACGGTGACATTCCGGGTGCTGTCCCCCGAAGCCGCCATACCGCTTGTCTACTCAACCGCCAAGGTGGGATGACGCAGAATCCGGGATCTGCGAGAGGCCGAGGTCATTGCCCACATCGCGCGGTGCCTAATAGAGGCAGCAGCGCCCGCGAAATAAGTATGATTCCGTAGTCCACGCCGGTCGCGAACCCGCACGGCCCTCTGTGCCGTCAGTGCATTCGCACAGCGTTGCTCGCGATCGCATGTCATAGTCCCATGCGTCAATACCGGATGCGCACCGGCAATGCGCACCGGACAATGCGGCTGCAATGCTTTAGCGCAGTCGCACGGCGAAACTCGGCAGTTGCCGAGCGGCCGGTGTCGCAGGGAGCGGCACGTAACTTGCTCAGTTACGAAAGTGGCCGTTATTACTTCGCACCAGGCGCATCCCTCGCCGCGCACAGATGTGTCCGGGGCTATTCACACGATGCGACTGCCTTCACTCAAATTTCTCAAGACGTTCCAGGTCGCCGCTACGCGCCTGAGCTTCAAGATTGCCGCCGAAGAACTGTGCATCACGCCGTCCGCGGTGAGTCACCAGATCAAGACGCTGGAGGAGCAACTCGGCGTCGCGCTGTTCGAGCGCGGCTCGAATTCATTGAGCCTGACCGAGGCCGGCAGCAACTACTTGCTGCAAATGGAAGCCGTGTTCTCACGCCTGGAGTCGGTGACCGATCAGTTGCGCGTGCGCTATGGACGCAGCGTCGTGCGCCTGCACATCCCGCCGTTCTTCGCGAATGAAATGTTGTTGCCGAAGTTGCCCGCGCTGCTGGCTGCGCAACCGGACACCGACATCCACATCAGCACGGTCATGACACCGACGCACCCGCATGCGGCCGATGCCGATGTGTCGATTGTAGTGAACGCAGCGCCCGAAGAGGGCCTTGCTTGTCACAAACTATTCTCGCAGGCCTTTGTCCCTGCCTGCTCTCCGCAACTGCTACTACGTCGTGCCATCAACTCGGTACAGGACCTGAACGATCACACGCTGATCTCGCACGATGCCCGGCGCGATGGCTGGCATCGCTGGGCGGAGACCATCGGACTGGAATTGCGCCCGAGAAAAATCGTCCGCTTCGATTCGATGTATGCCGCCGCTCAGGCCGCCGAACACAGCGTCGGCGTTGCGCTGGTATCGTCGCGACTCGGTATCGAACGTTTTCAGCACGGCACGCTGGTGAAACTGTTCGATAACGAACTGGATACCGGCGAAAGCTACTTTCTGATCCTGCGACCCGAAGATGCCGAGCGCCCCGAAGTGCAGGCACTGACGCGCTGGTTGCTGCATGAGTTCAAGCTCGCAATGTAAATGAATGGCCGACGGAATTCGAAAGAGACCACAACCACCCAAAGACTCCCGAATCCCTCAATCCCGATTCCCGATTCCCGATTCCCGAACCTCCAGTCCTATTCACCACTCACTACTCACCACTCACTATATATTCTTCTTCTCACTCGTCCCCCCAGCGGCATGAGCACAATTGAGCCAGACACGAAATCTTCTCGTTTGTGGCATTGCAAAAGGAATCGTAGATTGCAGTCGTCCCTCTTTGTCGCTGCTCGCAAGGACCTCGCCATGAACGCTCGCCAATTGCTTCTTGTTACCACCCTCGTTGCCACCACTACCACACCAGCACTCAGCTTCGCGGATGACGCCGCCACCATGAACGCCTGTGTCAAGGCATTTGTCAGCACCTACCTGCCGCAGGTAAGCAAAGTCCGCGTGCAGATAGATGAGCCTGCCATGAGCAGGATGGTCCCACGAAGTCGTACCTACGAGATTGCCGTGAGTGCCCGGGGCCTGCAAAGCGGTCGCGAGATCGCGAAAGCTACCTGCGTAGTCAATGCCGACGGCTCGATCACCGCGTTGAACAACACGGTGACCCCCACGCTGGTGGCAGCCACGACGACGCGCGTCGACCGCTGATCGGAAGACCGTTTCGTCCATTCCGGAAGAGGCGCCACGCCGACATCCCCCTAAGACGTAGGCGCGGTGGCGATTCGTCACCACTTCCGGAATGATTTCTCTGCATGAGAGGCGGCAGGAAACCCCGTATTCGTTGAAGCGCTTCCCTGCAGCGCATTGCTTCTTGTTAAGTCGACTACACCGCGCGGCCCAAGCCCGGCATAGTGGCCCCATGCAGCCTGCTACTCACGACAGACGCACTCGCAAGGAACGCCGGAGACGGACACTGGCCGCCTATTGGCATGGCGCGCGCAACCCGCGCCGCCGCGATGGCCGCCGTGCGGAGGACCGCTTCTACCCGATTATCGACTGGCACTCGGGCCGGGTGTTTGCCCTGATCATGCTGATTCTGACGCTATGCGTCGTCGATGGCGTACTGACGGTGATTCTGATGTCGCATGGGGCAGAGGAAGCCAATCCCATCATGGCGTTCTTCGTGCCGCATGAACTCGGCTGGTTTGCCGCCGCCAAGCTGTCGCTGACGGCGGTAGGCATGGTGGTGCTGGCGGTCTGCAGTCGGATGCGTGTATTTCGCGGTATTCCGGGCGAAGTCTTCCTGTACGCCGTGCTGGGTGGCTATATCTGGCTGATCGTGTACGAACTGCAGCTCTACGACTACATCCTGCGCGAAACACTCTGAGTCGCGGCTGAGTCGTTTCTGAGTGAATAGGGCCTGGGGCGTGGGGCCTGGGCAGGAAACGGACCGGGGTACACGCTGGCACATTCGAGTCTCCTACCCAGGCCCCACGCCCCAGGCCCTTGCGCCGAGGCAGCCGGTTTGAGTGGAGTCGCGGGGAAACATTTCTGAGTCAGCGCCAGAGGCGTCCGCTTCCTCAGTTCGAGCCGTATGCTGTCGCCTTGTAACCGCCGCTGTACAGACGCAGCACAAAGTAAGTCCAGGCAGCGAGCGTGCCGCTGACCACTGCGGTGACGAAATTTTCGCTATCGATGAATCGTGCCGCCAGCACCACGCAGCCCAGCATGGCGAGTGTCGCCTGCCCTAATCGCAACTCCCAGCGATCGACGTAGTGCTGCAGTGCCGGCGCAAAGCGGGCGAGCCGCGTGCGATGCGGATCGAAGCCGAACAAGTGCGACAAGCCGATGTAAGTCGCCACGCCGAGCGTACTCCACATCAATACTCGTAACGCACTGATGGGTTTATCCGACAGCAGCTCATAGCCCTTGGCGATGACGACAAAGATGGCGCAGGAAAGAATCGCCTGAAGTTTCCGTGAACGCATGACCCGACCTGTGAGAACCAAGGAGGCGAGGATCACCGCAACGTGATGACCTGTGCCGTGAAATGCGTCGCGGAATGTCGACAATAGGGAACCGTCTGTCGACCGGCGTTTTACCTACAATCTGGATGTCGTCATGACCCCGGCGCTCGAACGTTACTGGGATCACGCTGAACATGATAGCCGCCGGTCCGGGCCGCATGCGAGGATGGCGCGGCTCCTACGCCAATTGACGGCCTATCACAATGCGAATGTTCCGTCGGTCCCTGATTGCGCTGGGTATAGCAGCCATGCTGCCCACGCTCGCCTTCCTGGCGGTGGGGACTTTCCTGTTATTACGTGATGAAAGCGAGCGGGTCGAAGCCGATTCGCTGGCCCGCAGCCGTGTCGTCATGACCTTGATCGACGCCCACCTGCAGGGAGATGCCGCGGCGTTGAGTGTGCTGGCCTCGTCGATCTATCTCGACACGCATGACTGGCAGGAGTTTTACCCGCGGTTGCAACGTGCCGCCAGCGCCAGTCCGCACTGGGCAACCGTGGTGCTCTACGATGCGCAGCGCGGTGAAGAAATCCTGGATCTGCGGCGGCCGTTGAGCGCTCCACGTCGCATGCCGCTGGCGGGCGGCGGCGATCTGTCGGTGCTGCGCCGGTCTACGGGCATCTCTATCGGATCGATTCAGCCGGCTCCCGAGCCGCTCGCGTTTGTTTATCTGCCGGTGTTCCGGGATCGACAACTGACGTATGTCATAGCCGCAGGCGTCCGGCCGCAGATCTACCAGGACATCCTGCTGGCGCAATCACAACCGGGTACGACCTCCGCCATCGTCGATACTCACGGTCGATTCATCGCGCGTACCGTCAGCTTCCAGAATTACGTGGGCCAGCCTGCGACGCGCTTTGTTCGCAATGCCATCCGTACCTCGGCGTCGGGCCTGTATC
>JAIBJL010000434.1 GCA_020029545.1 Gammaproteobacteria bacterium | reverse complement strand
CGGTGCACGTGAACACAATCTGAAGAACATCGACGTCGCGATTCCCCGCAACCGCTTCACCGTGATGACCGGCGTCTCCGGCTCGGGCAAGTCCACGCTCGCCTTCGACATCGTGTTCGCGGAGGGCCAGCGCCGCTACCTCGAGTCGCTCAATGCCTACGCGCGCCAGTTCGTGGAGCCTTCGGCGCGGCCCGACGTCGACGCCATCTTCGGCATCCCGCCGACGGTGGCCATCGAGCAGCGCACCAGCCGCGGTGGCCGCAAGAGCACGGTCGCGACGCTCACCGAGATCTATCACTTCCTGCGATTGCTGTATGTGAAGCTGGGTACGCAGTACTGCCCGACCTGCGAGGTGCCGATCGAGCCGCAGAGTTTCGCGGCCATTGCGGCGCGTCTGCTCAAGGACTATCGCGGCAAGACCATTACCTTGCTTGCGCCGCTGGTCGTTGCGCGTAAGGGCTTCTACACGGATCTTGCCGCTTGGGCGGCGAAGAAAGGTTATACGCATTTGCGCGTGGACGGCCAGCTGTTGCCGACACAGAAGTGGCCGCGACTGGATCGGTTCAAGGAACACACGCTCGAATTGCCGGTGGCGACGCTGACCGTCTCGGCCGCACGCGAGGCTGAGCTGCGCGCAGCACTTACCGACGCACTCGAACACGGCAAAGGCGTACTGCACGTGGTCGAATCCGCGCCTGCAAAGAATCGCAAGACAAACCAAGCTGCCGTTATGGGCACACAGATATTCTCGACGCGTCGCGCCTGTCCATCATGCGGCAAGGGTTTCGCCGAACTCGATCCGCGACTGTTTTCCTTCAATTCCAAGCATGGCTGGTGCACCGAGTGCTTCGGTACCGGTGTACGCATGCAGGGATTCGACGCCGAACAGAGCGGCGAGGAGATCATCTGGAACGACTGGTATGAAGATGAGGCACACGTCTGCGAGTCGTGCGCGGGGCATCGGCTGAACCCGATAGCGCTCAATGTGCGTTTTCGCTCTCAATCCATTGCAACGGTCACCTCGCAGTCGGTCGGCGACATTCGATCGATGTTTGCATCGCTCAAACTGCGCGGTCGCGAACTCGACATCGCACGCGACTTGCTGGCGGAGATCAACGCGCGGCTCGCTTTCCTCGAAGAGGTGGGCCTGGGTTATCTGTCGCTGGATCGTTCGGCGCCGACACTGTCAGGCGGCGAGGCGCAACGCATCCGGCTTGCCGCGCAGTTGGGTTCCAATCTGCAAGGCGTCTGTTACATCCTCGATGAGCCGACGATCGGTCTGCATCCGCGCGATAACGAAGTGCTGCTCGATACTCTGGAACGGCTGGCGCAACGGGGCAATACGTTGCTGGTGGTCGAGCATGACGAAGAGACGATTCGTCGCGCCGACTATGTAGTCGACCTCGGTCCGGGTGCGGGCTCGCGGGGTGGTGAAGTCGTTGCAGCGGGTACCGCTGAGCAATTGGAGGCCACGCCGGGCTCCGTCACCGGACGTATGCTGGCAAATCCATTGCGGCATCCATTCGCTGACCGACGGACGATCGGCAAGCAGGCGGCGATGCTGACGATTTGCGATACCAGCCTGCACAATCTGAAAAAGCAGGCAGTGAAAGTGCCGCTGGGTCGGTTGGTCGTGATTACCGGTGTCTCCGGTTCAGGCAAGTCCACGGTGGCGCGCGATGTACTGCACGACAATCTGCATGCCATCGTGAATGGCAATGGACCGGGGTCGGTAAAGCGCTCCGTTCGTAAACTCGGCAGCTATGAATGGCATGGCTGCAGCGAGATCAAAGGCTGGGAACAGATCGAGCGCGTGCTCGAAGTCGATCAGACGCCGATCGGCAAGACGCCGCGTTCGTGCCCGGCCACTTATGTGGGTTTCTGGGACGCAATCCGTCGCGTGTTTGCAGAGACGCCCGAGGCCCGCATGCGCGGTTTCGATGCGTCGCGCTTTTCGTTCAATACGGCAGGCGGTCGCTGCGACGGCTGCGAAGGGCAGGGACTGCGACGCATCGAAATGAGTTTTCTTCCCGATGTGCGCGTGGTATGCGATGTCTGCGGCGGTCGTCGCTTCAATCGCGAAACGCTTTTCGTCGAATACAAGGGTAGGAACATCGGCGATGTCTTGCTGATGAGTGTCGATGAAGCGGTCGACTTCTTCAGTGCGCATGTGAAGATCCATCACGCATTGCGTCTGCTGCAGGATGTGGGTCTGGGTTATCTCACGCTCGGGCAGCAAAGCCCGACGCTGTCGGGTGGCGAAGCCCAGCGCATTAAACTGGTCACTGAACTGGCGCGCGTGCGTGAATCCGACAGGCTGCGATCGCGCGCAGCGGCGCCGGGAAGCACGCTGTTCCTGCTGGATGAACCGACGGTCGGCTTGCACATGGCGGATGTGGAACGACTCATTCACGTACTGCATAGGCTGGTGAACGCCGGTCACTCGGTCGTCGTCATAGAGCACAACCTCGATGTCATGGCGGAGGCCGACTGGATCATCGATCTCGGCCCGGAGGGCGGTGAGGGCGGTGGACGGGTAGTAGCGCAGGGCTCGCCGGAGCAGGTCATTGCGAAGCCGTCTGTTTCACACACTGCACGAATCCTGGAGCGTTTCATGAGGGAACGACAGCGTCATTAAAATAGGGGGTACACATCCCTGCAGCGGTGCATTTCCAACCAGAACGAAGGTGGTCCGGCTCGAATTCTTTGCGTGTACTTGGCTCGGATAACTGATTTTTCCACTCGATTCCCTTCACTCGATCCCTACTGCGTCTTACACCTATACCGAACAAGGCGTGCTTCGTAAAAGCTCTTGCCTGCGCATTGTCGCAGGTGAACCACGCTTCGTGGATACCCGTATGCATTGACGCGATTTATTCGCTGCGGTATTTCTTTAACGCCAACAATCCGTTGCCGGATATTCGCTTGTCGCAGCAGCGCACTTAATTTTTCTGAGCGACGGCTGTATGCTCAGTACCACGAAAGTCACCAGCATGGATGTGGTCGAGACCTCGATACATCCGGGACAGCTGTCTGCTGAGGAGAGTAATCCATGTTGCTGAGTGAAATGATCAGACGCGCATCGAGTTGCGTGTCGTTGACCGTTGCAGGCCTGGTATGTGCCGTCGTACCCGTCATTGCCGCCACCGACGCGGGAGAAGAAAACATTACCGAGGTTGTGGTCACAGGTTCGCGTATCGCTGCGCCCAATCTTGAAAGCACGAGCCCCATACAGGTGGTGACTTCGAAGGAGATTCAGCAAGGGGGCAAAACCGACGTGGTCGACTTCGTCAATCAGCTGCCGCAAAGTTTCCAGAACTCCACGACTGATTTCAGCAATACGTCCAATGGCCTCGCCACACCCGGCGGAATTACCACGGCCAATCTGCGGGGGTTGGGAATCCAGCGGACGCTGGTGCTGGTCAACGGGCGGCGCCTGGGCACCGGGGACCCGAATACGGCCAATCCGAATTCCTCGCCGGACCTGGATCAGATTCCGGCTGCGATGATAGAGCGCGTTGAAGTGGTTACCGGCGGTGCGTCGGCAGTCTACGGTTCCGACGCAATTGCCGGTGTCGTCAATTTCATCTTGAAGAAGAATTTCGAAGGCGTACAGATCGACGGCCAAATCGGCGAATACTTCCACGATAACAGCAATGACTACATACAAAGCCTGCAGACAGGCGACTTCGACCGCGTCTCAGGTAGCACCCACGATGGCCGCAGCACCAATTTCAATATTCTGCTGGGGTCGAATATCGCCGATGGCGCAGGTAACGTCACCGCTTATATGGGCTACATGAAATCCGATCCCGTTGCCAGCGCTGACCGCGATTTTGGGGGATGCCAGCTGAACCTGAACACGACGAAGACCGGTGTGCGGTGTGCCGGTTCGGCAAACTCCAATTTTTTCTCCACGGCTGACGGCAGCGCCTACACCGTCGCGGGAGATCAGTTTATGCCCTGGCCACAGTCCGGTACCAGCCCACCTGCGGAGTTCAATTCGCAGCCTTACATATATATGTCGCGTGCAAATCAGCGCTACCTGGGCGGCTTTATGGCTCACGTGGATGTCAACGATCACGTCAAACCCTATGCCGAGTTTGGA
>JAIBJL010000433.1 GCA_020029545.1 Gammaproteobacteria bacterium | reverse complement strand
CCTTGGCAGCGCAGATCCGTAGCCTCGCTCGTGGCCTGCGTGCCGTTGAGTGGCGTTGCTGCAAAGGCTGAACGACCACTTCGTGCATTCACTTTCCGTGTGTTGATTCTCTGTGCATTCGACTGCGTGGCGGCCGTCCAGATCGTGCGCCGGATGATGCCCAGGGGGCGGGGTCCCTGATCGCTGATCCAGGGCATATGGTTAAAAACAGCGAGCGTCC
Source organism: Gammaproteobacteria bacterium (assembly GCA_020029545.1). Classification (GTDB taxonomy): domain Bacteria; phylum Pseudomonadota; class Gammaproteobacteria; order Steroidobacterales; family Steroidobacteraceae; genus Steroidobacter. The sequence goes on along the minus strand of JAIBJL010000433.1, from coordinate 3,899 downwards.
ACGCCGTGCAACGCTGATTATCCGACCTGCCTTCAGAGCGGTAGCCCGGCACCGGCAACAGTGCACTCAGGCTCCAGGGATCCGGATAGTGTTCGGCCCGATTGGCGTCTTCCGGTACCCAGCGCTGCAGATCGCGTGCAATCATCGCGTGACGTTCATCGATGTTGGCCGCAGCCTCTGCAAGTTCGCTGCGCACATAGGCGCGTACCGACACGTCGTGATAGGTCGCAGTGAGCCACAGCGTCGGCAGCACCGCGGCGAAACCGATCACGAGCATGAAGGACCAGACATAGGAAACTTGATAACGCTGTACGCTGACCTGCTGCGGCCTGCGAGCGATTGCATAGGCAACCACAGCTGCAATGCACAGTGCGGCGAGCGATACGCAAACGTATCTCGTTGCATGACTCTTCAGCAGCGCGAGCACCAGTAAAGTCGTTGCTACAAATGCCAATGTGCCGATGTAGGCAAAGCGCACGTAGTGTTCGCGCCATTCCCACTTCGGCCACAGGAATGCGAGCAGATCGAGATCCGGTCGCCCCGGCAGAGCCAGCAGGACAATCAGTACCGGTACCAGGATCACGACAAAAAACACCATGCAGGTCGCAAGCGATGCCACTGCACTCTGCAAGCTGATTGTCCCAAGATCGGCGGTGGGATAGAAAACAACGACGCCCCAGGGGATGCCTGCCACCGGACGGTAATAGAAATTGTGCGTTTCACCCAGATAACGGCCGCTGAAGTGATCTTCGGCGGTGACTTGATCCAGATTGTGCAGTGATGAATGCCGGCGCAGCGCTGCACTCAGGTCTTCATTCTGTTCGGTCTCTACCAGCAGATTTTCCGCGAGACTGCGATCGTCGTTGGAATGAAACAGCACCGCGCCGTTGCTGAGATTGACGATCGCAAATCGCAGCAGGGGTGGGGCGATGCCGGCGGTCAGCGCGTACATCCGGGCATCTGATGTCACGCTGCCCATGCGGCCGTCATCAGCCTTCGCCGGAATGGCGATCTGCAGCACGCGCGCGCCGTCGCTGCGATTGAACAGGCGCTGCGCGACAAATCCGCTGTCAGGAACAGAGTGCTGCAACGGGGTCCACAATTTGTCGGGCCGCCACTGCTGCTGTTGCTGCAGGGCCTTGAAGTACTCGCGATCCTTCAGGTCGAGCCAATCTTTCTGCGGCGCAGCCGGCGAGAAAAGATTTCGTACCGCGCCGCAGCTGGTACCGCCGGGCCCGAGTGCCGCAACACTGTGCAAGGGCAGCCAGTCGAGCAGTTCGGGTGCGACGTGTTGCCGATCCAGTGGATGCAGGCTGGTCTTGCGGTCGGCGCACAGATCGTGCGCGACATCTGCAATGAGCCGGTCGTGCTGATAATTCTGCGCGTAGGCCTGAAGCAGGTGTGTGCTCTGGCTGAGTTCCGTAATCAATTTGTCTTCGATATCCCGCGCATAGTTCTCAGCTCCGCGGTCGGCCCAGGCACTGAGTTGCAGATAGCTTGAGCCCCAGTAGGCGCAGATCGCCAGTATCATCGGGATCAGTAGCACCGACACCATGACGGCCAGCACCTGGAAACAGGAAATCGGATCCTGCGCCGGCGAGAATCGCAGGCTCAGCAGTGGCCAGGCGAGAATCGCGAGCAGCACCAGTATCGTGATCCCAAGCGTTCCTTCCGGTCCGAGCGCGTTGGTAATCTGCTGCGTGAAATTCTGATGCTTGACGCCGATGAGATAGAACTTGCGGACTGACCCGCCGGCAGCATCGCCCGCGGCAGCGGTGATATTCATCGCGTAACGCGGCGTGAACGCGACGACGAAGACCCGATAGTCCTCACCGGCGATCCGGTCATCGAACACCACCGGGTGCGAGGGCAAGTCCGCTCCCTTGTGTTCCCGGGGCGCATCTTTTGGCGATCCGCCTGCATCGTCGCGATCTTCGGCGATCGCGGCGTGACGCAGCAAGCCGCTTGCATCCGCAACGATCAATCCGTCAGCGCGCGCGTCGTGCAGTTCGATTGTGGCGGTGGTCGGGCGTCCGTTGGGAACTTTAGCGAGGATATCGCCCGTGCCGATCGCAATGACGGCTTCATCGAAGAACCGTTGTGCGGCAAAAGCGGGCAGGTGGCGAACGAAACTGCCGCGCAGTTCGAAGAGATCGGAGACGCGCGCGGAGGCAGTGGCCGATTTGGACGCGACGCTCGATTCGGTAGCCGAGGCATCAAGACTCACCGTCAGGCAACGCCGGATGCCGAAGCTGCGCTCCGGATCTGCCAGTGACACCTCGAATCGCGTTTCGATCTTTGCGTTGGTATCGCGGCCACTGCAAGGATCTTGCTGCGCGGGCGCTTCTTCTTCGCTCACTTGCACCAGATCCAGCCCCGGTATGTCGAGATTCGCCAGATAGCTTGCGCGGATTTCTTTCCGGTTGGCTTTCTCGGGCACCAGTGACAGGAGGCTCACCATCGTCGTCTGCAGATTCTCGAACTGGCCGGTGATTTCCCCGAGCACCCGAAACGCACGCTCATCGTTGAATGTGCTGCTGCTGACATATCTGAAAGCGTAGTAACCGAAGCAGCCGATCAGAGCGATGGCTGCAGCGCCGATCAAGATGGGCAACCAACCCGGCGTCGAGGAGTCTGGTTGTGCCGCAGCGTTGGCCTCGGCTTTTGATTCCCTGGCGTTGGCATCGATCATGACATCGCCTTGCAGATAGTCGAATGCAACCGTCCTGTGCAGGACGTCTCGAGGTTTTCTGATTTGATCCTGGTGCGAGCTTCCACCGGAATCGGCGCTCGTTCAATTGGACCAAAGGTCGCTGGCGCAAGGGGTTTCAGAGGATCAGATTATGCCTCTAGGTTCGAATGGCACTAAGTTAAGCCGAATCGGAGTCTTTCTTCACCTCTCCCTTGGGAGAGGTGAAGAAAGGTGGCACGCGCGCTTAACTTAGTGCCATTCGCCTCTAGGTTCCCTACAGGAGTTATGGTCATGAGGGATAGGTATTCTTATCAGAATCAGATCCGGCACGACCCGTTGAGTCATGAGCAGTCGCGTCGTGAAAGGTTGCGACATGGCCCGCTGGCTGCAATGTTTCACGTCGCACAAGCCACATCGCCCGCCGCCGCAGAGCTCGCGAAAGAGTTCATTGCTGCGAGCGATGCTGTGCATCAGGCAACGCGTGCTACGTTGTCGAATACGATGCTGGCGGCGATTTTCGATGATGGCCTTTCACGCGAGGAATTGAAGCGGCTGGCAAATGAGCAGCCGTCGGCGCAGGTGCTGTTCGAACAGTTGCAGCTGAGCTTCGAGGTGCTGCAGCAACACAGCCCAGACGATGTACACCACTATCGCACGCTTGTGCTGCAGGCAGCCGAGCATGCCGCCAACGCGCTTAAGGAAACACGATATTTCAGCCGCGGTCGCGTGACCGCTGCCGAACGACGCGCCATCGAAGAGATTCGCGTGGTGAGTGGAATGCAGCCGGCGGATTGATGCAACTCCGCTGATGTGTGATTGATATCGCTGCGAATCGTCGCCCCAAAGGACGATGTATCCGCAGCGATACTGCGCGATTCTGGCAACCTGCGTTATAACGCGCCCGCGAGGCCTGCCCGCGAAGCGCAATGCCGAGGCGGGATCCATGACCGACATTGACACAGGATCGGCGGCCGATGCATTTGCCTTGCTTCGCAACCCGGCGTCAGCGGACAATCGCGCCGAGCGTAATTCAGGACAAAACAGCATCCGGCGTATGACAACGCGGTTGAGTCGATCCGTTCCCAATGTTAGTGCGGCTGACGGATCGGAGGATAGGAAGAATAAACGCACTTTCCAGCAGAAGCCAATCTGCCCAATCTGCCGAGCAGCTCAGCGAGTAGCAATTCCAGGCGCTGACCGCCGCTGC
>JAIBJL010000432.1 GCA_020029545.1 Gammaproteobacteria bacterium | reverse complement strand
TGCGACGGGCAATCGTCCCGGTGATGGGCGCTACGAGGCGTGTCCGCTGCAATGCCAGTGCAGCCTCGCGAATGCGTGCCGCGGCAGCGAGCACCTGCGGATTGTCATCCAGCGTGGTGTCGTCGATTTGCGCGCGCGTCGTACGCAATGCATCACGCGTGACACTCAGGGCAGCCTGCAATTGCGCGACCTGGTCGCGCGCATGCTGCAACTCTTCGCCGGACACCGCACCGTCATCGCCTGCCTGTTGCCGCCGCTGCAGATCCGCCTTGGCCGCCGACAAAGACAGTTCGCGCCCCTGCATCTGCGACTCCAGTCCGGCGGTCTGCGCAAACACACCGCGCACCTGTCGTACCGTGCGCGCGAGTTCTGCTTCAGCCTGTGCCATGGCCACTTCGGCGTCGGACCGGTCGATCTCGACGAGCAGCTGACCCCGTTCGACGTGCTGCGTGTCATCCACGTAAACCGCCTTGACGGCACCGGCGACTTCGCTGGTGATCTGCACGACATCGGATGCAACATACGCATCGTCGGTCGACTCGAAGAATCGCGCATGCAGATACCAGTAGATGCCGTACGCTCCCGCGACACCGAGGATCAGCGCAGCCAGCAGCAACAAGCGCCGCGTTCGCGTACCGTCGGCAGCGGGCATGTTGGGAGAGGCCGCGGGAACGGTATCGGCTGCAGGACTACTCATCGTGAAGGCTCCAGACCGGCGACAGCGGCCGGCGTCGCCGAATCGAAGCTGCCACCCAAAACCAATAACAAGGTCACCCGCGCGATAATGCGACTCGTCGTTGCGGCAACCAGCTCGCGGCGCGCATCGAGCACACGCGACTCGGCATTCAGCACCACCAGCTGCGTCGCAAGTCCCGCCGCGTAGCGCTTCTGCGCAAGATCGTACGCAGCCGCTGCCGACTGCAATGTCTGTTCGAGCTGCGCGATCTGTCGGGCAAAAGATTCGCTCAGCGACAGCTGGTCGGCAGTTTCACGAACGGCATTCAGCACCGTGGCGTTGTAGCTCGCGATGGATTCGTCCAGCTCCGCCGTCGCGCCTCGGTAACCGGCGCGCAGACGCTGCGAATCGAAGATGGGTAAATGCAGCGCCGGCCCGATGCCGTACACCAGGCTGTCACCCTTCACCAGATTGTCGAAGCCGATGGCTTGCGTACCGACGAACGCTTTCAGGCCGATGTCCGGAAAGAACGCTGCATGTGCTGCCTCCCGACCCGCGGTAGCAGCGGTGACTCGCGTGCGCGCAGCAAGCACGTCAGGCCGCCGCGCCAATAGATCCATCGGCAGCCGCTCAGGCAGAGGCAGCGCGACATCGAGCTTGAGCTGCGGACGAACGAACTGCGCGTAGCGATCTGCGCCATAACCTGCGAGTGCGGCCAGACGATGCACCGCGAGATCGCGAGCACTCTCAGCCTGCAATTTTGCCGCGCGTGCCTGCGGTAATGCGGACTCCGCGATCTTCACGTCGATCTGGGTATCGAGGCCGGCAGCACGACGCTGCTGAACCAATTTGAGATGAGTGCCGCCTGGTGTCCCCAAAAATCCAAATCCCAGTTCAGGTTGGCGGCCGCCTGGCCCACCCAGTAGGTGTGTCCACCGAAAGGTGGCGGAATGTAGTAATTCTCCGAGAACCGCTGCCAGGTAGCATCGGCATCCACTGAAAATCGCGGCTGATCTGCTGCATCGATCGCCTGATTCTGCGCCCGTGCCAGGCGCAAGCGAGCCAGCGTCTGGTCGAGACTGGGACTGTTGCGGCCGGCATCGACCACGAGCTGATCGAGTTGCGGATCGCCAAATGCGCGCCACCACTCGGGCACGACCGGCGCGAGCGGCTCGGGCGTCAGGCCCAGCGCGTTGGAGTCGATCATCGATACCGCGGGCACTTCGTTGTGCGGCGTGACGCAACCGCAGAGGACCAATGCAATCAGACCGGCACCCATCCAACCCAATGTAGCAGCGCTCCCGCCGCTCATCACTGCACCTCGGCCGGCGCCGCAACACCTGCCCGCAGCGACTCGATCAATTTGTCGAGCAATCGTGAGAGCTCGTGAAATTCAGCCTTCGTGAAATGCGCCAGCATTGCATTCAGCCGTTCGACCGCCAGCGGCACCAATTCGGCCACCTTGCGTCGCCCCGCACCGGTCAATTGCAGCTGGACGGTGCGGCGATCCGTCGCACTGCGTTCGCGCTCGATGAATCCTCGCTCTTCCAGTTGATCCAGCAGCCGGGTCAACGCCCCATTGTCATGATTCATCTTGCGGCACAGCTCACTTGCCGTCATCGCCGTGCCTTCGCGCAATTTCATCAGCACCAGCCACTGCACAAAGCTCACGTCGTGGCCGACGAACGCCGCCACGGAATTTTCGTACACCAGCGAATGAGCCACCTTGAGCTGGTAGCCGATACTGCCCGCAGCCGTGAATGTCTTCACATCGTAGTGCTTTACCGCCACGGTCCTTCCTAATTAATTGCTTAGGCAGTTATTGCCTCAGCAGATCATGCCGAGGCAAAGGATTACCGTCAAGCACAAGATCGAGAATTTCCGTGCGCCATCTGATCCGGTCTTTGGGGCACGATCTGTGTCTGTTACGCGGTTCGCGTGCTGATTTAGAATCGCCGCCATGAAAATCGCCAAACCACTGCTCCTGGTCACGACCCCGATCGGCATCGCGGGCGGCATTTACGAGGGTTATCGCCTCGCCGGCGGCCTGGTGTTTCTGATGGTCGCGCTACTGCTGATGATCAGTGCTGCGGTCGGCATGACGGTGCTGACCATTCGGCGCGAGGCCGCCGCAGAACGGGCCCGCGCCATCGCTCCCCCGACTGAAGCGCCTTCGCAGAGACTGCCATGAAACTTCTGAGGCAGCGATGAATTCGCTGTCGATCCACTACGGCGACATACTGCAAGCGCAGCGGCGCATCGACGGTGTCGCCCATTTGACGCCGGTACTGCGCTCCCGTACCGCCGACGAACTCGCCGGCGCGCAATTGCATTTCAAAGGCGAGCATCTGCAGCGCGCCGGCGCCTTCAAGTTTCGCGGCGCATTCAACGCCCTGTCGCAATTCTCCTCCGAACAGAGAGCACGCGGCGTGGTCACCTTTTCATCGGGCAATCACGCACAGGCAATCGCGCTGGCCGCAAAACTGCTGAGCATCCGTGCAACCATCGTCATGCCGCAGGATGCGCCGGCCATCAAAGTTGCAGCGACCTACGGCTATGGCGCCGCTATCAAGTTCTACGATCGCTACACGCAGGATCGCGAATCGATCAGCCAGGCGTGGGTGCGCGACCAGGGACTCACGTTGGTTCCGCCGTACGATCATCCGCAGGTGATGGCCGGCCAAGGCACGGTGGCCAAGGAACTCTTCGATCAGGTGGGTGAACTCGATGTGCTGCTGGTGCCGCTCGGCGGCGGCGGTCTGCTGTCGGGTTGCGCGACAGTGGCACGCAATCTGTATCCGGCCTGCCGCGTGATCGGCGTCGAGCCCGAAGCCGGCAATGATGGGCAGCGCAGCTTGCAGAGCGGCGAGATCGTGCGCATCCCGGTACCGGTGACCATCGCCGATGGCGCGCAGACCCAACATCTGGGTCAGCATACTTTCCCCATCATTCAACAACTGTGCGATGAGATCGTGACGGTCAGCGATGCGCAGCTCCTTGCTGCGATGAAATTTTTCGCCGAACGCATGAAAATCCTGGTGGAGCCCACCGGATGCCTCGCCGCCGCGGCAGCGTTCAATCACAAGTCGGCCATGGCAGGCCGGCGCGTCGGCATTGTGCTGTCCGGCGGCAATATCGACTTATCGAGATTCGCGCAGCTCAGTGCGGGTGTGGGCTGATTCCGCTGCTACGCCGTATGAATCAGATCCGCCAATGCGCGCCGCAGATCGGCGAGCTTCGGCGGCTTGTTGAGCACGCGATCCACGTTCTGCGGCATTTCGTTGTCGTCCACCAGCCGCTGTCCCCACCCGGTCAACATGATGACCGGCGTCGATGGCGAGGCAGCCTTGATGGCGGCGGCCACACGTCGACCGTCCACATACGGCATGCCCAGATCGGTGATCACCAGCGCAAATCGATCGACCTGCGACAGCGACGTCGTAAACGCATCGATCCCTGCCTGTCCGCCATCGACCGCCACCACCGTATGGCCGTCGGCGCTCAGCGTATTGCTCAATGACTCGACGATCAACGGATCGTCGTCGACCAGCAGCAGCCGCGCCGGATGTTCGGGCATGCGCAAGACCGGCACCCGTAGGGTCGGCGACTCCTCGATCACGGCGGCCGCGAAGTTCAGGCGAATCGTCGTGCCGGCGCCGGGTTCGCTCTCGATCTCAAGCTCCGCGCCATGTCGTTGAGCCATGCCGTAGATCATTGCCAGTCCCATGCCCGTGCCGCGCTCGCCCTTGGTCGTAAAGAAAGGCTCCAGACAGCGGCGGCGTGTTTCAGCATCCATGCCGATGCCCGTATCGCTGACTTCCAGCCTGACCACATCGGGTGCTCTGTCCGCATCATGAGGATGAACGTTGCCGTCATCTTCCGCGACGGCACGTGTACGCAACGTCAACGTGCCTCCGGCAGGCATGGCGTCGATGGCATTGAAGATCAGATTCGTAAGCGCATCGCGAATCTCGCTGTCGAGTCCTTTGAGAGGCGGCAGATCCGACGCCAGCTCGGTTTTGACATCGATCACCAGGCCACGCTGCTGCGCCTCATCCCGCCAGCGCACCCGGGTCAGGTCCAGCACCTGCTCGATCAGCTGATTGATGTCGATCAGTGCCGCCGCCAGATGCGGCTCCTGCGGACGGTAGAACTCGCGCATGCGCGTCACGGTCTGCGCGACATCCTCGATCGCGCGGCGGATCGTGACCAGGTATTTGCGGCCGCGTTCGCTGATCGCCTGTTCCTGTTCCAGCAGCGACTCGGCATACAGCGCCACCGGCGAGATCGCGTTGTTGATGTCGTGCGCCACACCGCTCGCCATCTGGCCGAGCGCGCGTAACCGCTCCTGCTGCATGAATGAGTGCTGACTCTGGCGCAGATCGTCATAGGCCCGCTGCAGGTTGGCGTGCAGTTGGGTTTGATGCGCTGCCAGCGCCACATGTTCGCTCAGTTGCCGCAGGAATTCGCAATCGGCGCTATGGAACGCATTCGCCTGCGCACGCGCTGCGATGATCACGCCAAAGACCGTGCTCTCCGCCAGCATCGGCGCAATGACCAGCGAGCGCAGTCCGCCGCGCGCCAGTCGTTGCGCGAACGGCAGCTGCAGCTGCGCGGTATCCGGCTCGTAAATCAGCTGCCCCTTCATGCAGCGCGACAGTTCGTTGCCCAGAATCGAAATACCCGTTTCGCGAGCCAACGCCAGCGCTTTGCCGACGGCACGATTTTTCACGCCGATCGACACCACCGCGAACGAATCGGTTGCCGGCTCATACATGCCTACGCAACCGAAATCGACCGGCAGATCGTCTTCCAGGCGACGAATCATGACCTGAAAGATGCTCGGCAGGTCCTGTCGTTCGCTGGCCGCACGCGTAATCTGGTACAGCAGATCGAGTCGGCCCAGCTGCGACTGCAGCTTGCTCTGCGCCTGCTTGCGCTCGACGACTTCCGATTCCAATGCCAGCGTGCGCTCGCGAATGCGGGTTTCGAGATT
>JAIBJL010000004.1 GCA_020029545.1 Gammaproteobacteria bacterium | reverse complement strand
GAATGGCACTAAGTTAAGGTTTGTCATTCCCGCGCAGGCGGGAATCCAGTCGGAAAAGGCAGCATTTTTGTCCTGGGTTCCCGCCTGCGCGGGAATGACGGAAAAGATGAACACCGCAATATTCCGCTGCATTTCCGCTTAACTTAGTGCCATTCGCTGCTAGGGCCTGCATTTCTCAAATATCCAACGCCACGCAAGCATGGAGGAATCATGAGCGAGCAGCCCGCAACCCATCGCTTCTCCATCGCGGATGGCGATTGGGTTGCCGCGTCATCGTCATCACTGACGCAAATGCTTGCCGAGCTATCGGAACTCGCCTCTCGTCACAAGGAAGAAGGCGACAGCCTGCGCAAGCTGCCGCCGGCGCTAGTCGAAGCGTTTCATCGGCACGATGTGTACAGGTTAATTCTGCCGCGCGATTTGGGGGGTGCCGCGGTGGATCCTCTCGATTATCTGCAGCTCGTCGAGAAGCTCGCCCGCATCGACGGGTCCATCGCCTGGAATTTCGCCATCGGCGCCGGCAGCGCACTCTATGCCGGCTACCTTCCCATCGAACGCAGCCGCGCCATGTTTGCGGATACCGCGTGCTGCATCGCCGGTGCGTACGCTCCATTCGGACGCAGTGAAATCGTGGCAGGCGGTTATCGAGTCAGCGGACGCTGGGGCTGGGCCAGCGGCGTCGACCAAGCGCGCTGGATGGTGCTGGGCTTCAACGTGGCGCGAGACATCGGACCCAAGGTGCTGCAAGCCTTGGCGCCGCGCGAATCGTTTCACGTCCTGGACACGTGGCACGTGAGCGGCATGCGCGGCACCGGCAGCACCGAGTACGAGATCGATGGGTTGTTCATTCCCGAAGACATGACATTCCAGATGTTCAAGAGCGAACCGCGCCATTCCGCATCGGTTTTCCGCCTGCCCGGTGCGTTCTTCGGCGCTGCTATCGCCGTAGTCGCGCTGGGCATCGCGCAAGGCGCCGCCGATGCACTGAAGCAGCTCGCGGTTAACAAGCGGCCGCATCCGGGCCGCCCTTCTCTTCGCGATCACGCCTCGGCGCAATACGCCGTCGCGAAAGCCGAAGCGCTTACTGAATCCGGCAGGCTCTACCTGCGCGACGCCGTCGCCGATATCTGGCGCAACATCCTGGCGGGAAATCCGGTCGAACTTGCGCAGCGGGCGCGCGCACGGCGCGCCTGCGTCCATGCGGCCGAAGCCAGCGTCGAAGCGGTCGATCTATGCTGCCTCGCTGCGGGCGGTCACGCGATATTCCAAGGCCAGCCGTTCGAACGCGCGTTGCGCGATGTTCGCGCTGCCGCGGCTCACCTGATGCTGCAACGAAGCGCCATGGAAGATGTGGGCCGGGTCACGTTCGGTCTCGATCCGCTCTCGCCTGTTTTCTGAGCCACCAACGAGCGCTGCACCTGCAGGTGCAGCAAGTGCAATGCCGCAAGACGCCGGCTCCGACTGCTGCCTCACTGGAGTGTGCCTCCTTCGCGGATGCGACGCTGATCAGGCCAAAGCAAGCGACTGCCATAGCTTTTGTCGTACGCATGAAATCCCCCTGGTATCCCATAACGCTCTGTAATAATGCGGCCGTCGGTCGATGCGACGGCTTCATCTTGTTAAGAGCGTAAGCATGCGAAAAGTGAATACCTTGATTTCGGGAAATTGGCCTCGACTAGCCACTCGCCGTGGTCGGAACAGCTTCTATCCGCTTGCTCGGCCTCGAGCCTGCACTGCAAAATAAGTTATTTCGCTACCTCCGAAGACAGGCCTGTATGTGCAATCGAGCATGCACTCGGTCATTCTCGCCGCGGTTGAAACCATAGGTCATGACATGTCTGCGAATCCGCTGAAAATGATTTCTTCGATGGCTACGCGCGAAGTAGTGAATGAGCTGGCCGCGCGCTTTGAACGTGAAACCGGCCAAGCTGTCTGGGTGGAAGCAGCGGGTGGCGTGGATGTGGCGAAGCGTGTCGCCGCGGGCGAGGTCGTGGATGTCGTTGTGCTCGCGAGCAATGCTATCGACCAGCTCATTGCCGACGGCAAGGTCATGGCGGGAAGTCGCGTCGATCTCGTGAAGTCCAGCGTGGCGATCGCCGTGCGCGCTGGTGCGCCCCAGCCGGACATCAGTACCGAGGAAGCGGTGAGGCACGCGGTGCTTGGTGCGAAAACATTGAGCTATTCCACCGGCCCGAGCGGTGTGTATCTGGAGAAACTGTTCGAACGCTGGGGAATTCTCGCGCAGATCCGCGAGCGCATCGTCGTGCCGCCGCCGGGGAAGCCCGTCGGCTCACTCGTTGCGAGCGGCGTCGCAGAGCTCGGCTTTCAGCAGCTGAGTGAGCTCATGAATCTGCAGGGCATTCAGGTACTCGGTCCGCTGCCGCCAGCGATCCAGACAATCACGACATTCTCAGGTGGCATCGCCAGCATCAGCACAAGGCGGGACGCCGCGCGGGCGTTCCTCCAATCGATGACTACTCCTGCCGCGACGGACGTGAAGAAGCAGCATGGCATGGACGCGGCATAACGTGGTCGATGTCACTCCAGCGGGGTCAGGAACTGGCTGCGCCGGGGCAGATACCAAGACCCAGGGCGCAGGCAACTACTACGCGATTCGCATCTCTCTATGGACGGATGCTCGCACCGTCCGATCCCACATTCGCAGATTGAGCGCCTCGTTCTGCAGTCGAGATCTCGCTTGCGGAGATCCAGGCGCTCCTGTTCGATGCGGATGCGCTGGCTTCGAGTGCGAGGCGCTCCGTTTCTTCTGTGGCCGCGAGTGGATGACCACATCGACGAAATCGGGATTGTCGAAATTCGTGGCCATGTTTGCGTAGGTAGCGTCGGCGTAGGTTCCTGATTGGCGGCCTTACCGCCAAAGCACCGCGCGGCTCAAGCATGGCGTTCGATACGTGCCGGAAGATGCCGCAACATCCGAGTCATTGATGAATTCACCTGTGGAGAGCCTCTGATGTTCCGAAGAATCATCGCGATGGCAATGCTGGTCTCCTTCATTGCCCTGTCGACTTCAGGCGTCATGATGTTCATCATCGAGATGCCCTCCTTCACGCTGCGAATGCATCCGGTGCACAGGATGTTCGGTATCGTGATGACTGCCGCGGCGATGGCGCACATCACGCTCAACTTCAGGAGCATCAAGACGCATCTGCGTTTTACTTCCGCGATCGTAGCCGTGAGCCTCCTGACCGCCTTTCTGGTCGTACTGTACGGCGCGGCCTGGAACAACATCGTGCCGCCGGACCTGGCCACCCAGATGGATGAAGCCGCCGCCAAGGCCGAAAGCCTTGAGAGATGAACAGCGGCGTTTTGGCCTTTCGACACCGTAAAAGCTCCGCCTATGTCGCACGCGGCGAAGCGCGGCCCACCTACAGGCGTGCTTTCGACGCTCAACTGGCAGTTTTCACTGGCACCTCGGCGTCGAGGTTGTAGGCAACCCAGCGGAAAACGCGTTCAATCCACTAATTTCCGCTTGCACCTGGATGGCTCGGACAGTCTCTTAAGTGCGAGCCGGTCCACGTCGTGCTGCTTCTATGGTGGCGATGTCGATCTTTTTCATTTTCATCATCGCATCGAACGCGCGCTTCGCGGCCGCACGATCAGAATCGGTCGTTGCTTCCAGCAGTACGCGTGGCGTGATCTGCCAGGACAAGCCCCATTTGTCCTTGCACCACCCGCATGCGCTCTCGGCGCCGCCATTACCCACAATGGCATTCCAGTAGCGATCGGTCTCGGTCTGGTCCTCGGTAACGATCTGAAACGAAAAAGCTTCACTGTGCTTGAAAGCAGGACCGCCATTCAGGCCGAGGCAGGACACCCCCGCCACCGTAAATTCGACCGTGAGCACCTGCCCTTGTTTGCCATCCGGATAATCGCCGGGGGCACGGTGGACCGCGGTCACGGCGCTGTCCGGAAAAGTCTGGGCATAGAACCTGGCAGCTTCTTCTGCTGTGCCGTCATACCAAAGGCAAATCACATTCTTGGCCATCGTCTGTCTCCATTTATTCGTCAGTTGAGAAAGCCCGCCACACGAAAACCGTCGATTCATCTGTAAGACGGACGAGCAGGCTCAGTTCCGACACGAACGGGAGATCTGGACGAGTTGCACTATATTCTTACGCCGCCTCGGTCGAAAGCCGACGCACGACGGGGCCCTACGCGCCACAAGCGGCCCAGTCAGCCCAAGTCCGCCGACCGTTATTTTTTCGCTCTCGTTACACGCCGCCGATAGCATGGCCGACGTGTCCATGTCCATTCAGGCGCTGCGGCGCTGGGTCAGTTCGATCAGGGCTTGCTGCGTTCCAATGGCCTCCGGTCCGCCACTTTGCTCGTGCGGATGCAGCTGTTCGTAACCGCCGCTTGAGTTCATGATCCACGCCTGCCGCTGATCACGTAACGCAATGTCCAGGATTTCCCAGAGGCGCTCGCGCCCATGACGGGACACGACCGGAGCTACGACTTCCACCCGACTCGATAGATTGCGGTACATCCAGTCTGCCGAACCGATGAAGAAATCGCCCTCCAGCACGTCCGCCTTCCCGGCGGCGAAATACCAGATGCGCGAATGTTCGAGAAAACGTCCGATGATCGAACGCACCGTGATGTGATCGGTCGCATTCGGTATCCCCGGTAGGACACAGCAAAACCCGCGAACGATCAGATCGATCATGACGCCGGCGCGGGACGCCTCGCAGAGAGCGGCAATGATTTGCGGATCTTCCAGCTGATTCATCTTGGCGACAATTCGCGACGGTCGACCGGCCCGCTGGTGGTCTATCTCTCGCGCAATGAGCTGCAAAAAACGCTCCCGCATGTTGGTGGGTGCGACGAGCAGCGTCTTGAATGTCGGAGTGATCGAATGCCCCGTCAGTTGATGAAACAGAGTGACCACATCGGCAGTGAGTGCCGGATCGCAGCTGAGGAGTCCGATGTCCGTATACAGCCTTGCGGTCCGTACGTGATAGTTTCCGGTACCAATGTGCACGTAGCTGCGCAATCCCCGCGCTTCTTTGCGAACGACGAGCGCCACTTTTGCGTGGGTCTTCAGATTGACGTTACCCACCGTCACATGTGCCCCCGCCCGTTCCAATTCCGTTGCCCAATGCAGATTGCGCTCTTCGTCAAAACGCGCCTTGAGTTCAATGACACAGGCCACTTGCTTGCCTGACTCTGCCGCCTTGATCAACGAACGCACGAAAGGGGTGTCATCGCCGACCCGATAGACGGTCATCTTGATCGCGACGGTTTGTGAGTCGCTTGCCGCGGTGCTGATGAAACGTTCTACACTCTCGTCGAAACTCTCGTAGGGATGGTGCAGCAATACATCGCCATCGCGAATCACGTCGAAAATATTGGCCTCGTCCGCGAGGCGAAGCGGCGTGGTCGGTTTCCAAACCGGGTCGCGGAGCGCGGGCGCCTCGATGCCGGCGATCTGAAACAGGCTGGTATAGTCAAGCTCCTCTTCCAGTTCATAAATATCGTCATCGGTCAGCAAGAAACGCTTCTGCAGCATGTCACGCAGATGGGGATCGGGCGTCGCTCCGAATTCCAGGCGCACCGCCGGCTCGTAACGACGCTGGCGAATTTGCTCGCGGACCATTTCGCGCAGCCCCTGAAAATCGTCCTCGCTCACTTCCACTTCCGCGTCCCGCGTGAGTCGAAACAAGGTGGTCGAGACGATTTCCATGCCGGGATAGAGCTTCCCGGCGTTCTCACGGATCACTGCATGCAGACGCACGAATACTCGTTCTCCGGCTCGTTCTCCGGCTGCTACCTCCGACGTGAGTTCGATCCATTGTGGCAGCTCGGTCGGCACCTTGACACGCGCATCGATACTTTCGTCGGTACGGGGATCTCGCAGCATGAGCGCGATAGAAAGCGAGAGATTCGAGAAAAAAGGAAACGGTTGTGTCGGGTGAATAATGAGCGGCGTCAACGCCGGCGAAACCTGCGAATCGAAGATTTCGTTGGCTTCAGCGCGTTGCTGCGGTGAGAGTTCGTTCCAGCGTCTCAGCAGAATTCCGTGCCTGGCAAGCCCGGGCACGATGTGATCGCGGAACTGCGTGGCCTGCTGCCGCAGCATGGAGTCAAGCTGCACTCGGATACGATGGAGTAGATCCTTGCCTTGCGCCGAGCTGTCTTCGCGCAGCACGGCGATACGTTTCATGAAGAACTCATCAAGGTTCGACGTAAAAATCGCGAGGAACTTGGCGCGCTCTAGCAGTGGCGTTCGCTCATCGACGGCTTCATGGAGCACTCGATGATTGAACTCGAGCCAGCTGATATCCCGGTTCGTCGTCACGTTCTCAGGCGTTGTATCCGTCTGCGCCGAGGACCGCTCCACCAGGTCAACGGGCGAGTGGATGTCGACAAAATCTGCACTTTGCTTGGGATCGGCAGCCACGCGCGCCTCGTCGAAATGGGGGAAACGGCTGATAGTAGCGGCCCGGCATGACCGATTTGCGACAGCCAGTCCGACTGTCGCCAGCCTGTGTTTTTGCCCGATTCCCTGGTACGTCAGATCAAAAAACCACCGGGCGCTCACCAGCATTCAGAACCCGAAACGCGCCAGCGCCTGCGCCACGCGCAGCCTGGCCTCGCTCGACTGCATCGGAAACGCGCGGAAAAAATCCTTGCCATCGAGCGCGCCATTTCGCTCGCGCACGTTGGCTGACCATGCGCTGGCCCGGCCCTGGTCCCCAGCAAGTGCATGTGCTGCGATTGCGATCATCGCGATCAATACATGAGCTCCAGGAGATCGGGCGGCGCGTTCGGCCCAGGCAGCGGCCGCCGCGTCCTCACCGACGGTCATGTGCGTCAAAGCCCGGGTGCCGAGCATGGCGTAATAGAGCGGATCCAGAGGACTCAATCGCATCGCAAGATCGACATGCGCCCGACCTTCGAGTGCCTGGCCGGCGAGCGCTTCCGTCCACGCAAGGGCGTAGATTCCCTGAGCATAGTTGGGACTGATGTCGGTCGAGCGCTCAAGCCAGCCGAGACTGCGCTGCAAGTCACCTTCGAGCCAGAACGTGCGTCCCATCGCGAAGTTCACGAAAGGGTCGAGCGAGTCGAGTTCGACGCCGCGTTCGGCAAAGCGACGCGCCTGCAGGATCTCGCCCGCCAGGTCTTCGCTGTGCCGCATGAAGGCTGTCTGGAAGTGGACGAACGACAAGCCGGCATAAGCACGCGCGAAGCGCGGCTCAAGCGTGATGGCCTGCTGAAACCGCTTTGCGGCCGCGGCGTTGTCCAGGCGGTTGAAGCGGTACATGTGCTGCAACCCCAGGTGATACGAGGACCAGGCATCAAGCTTTTCGCTTGCGACCCGATGTGCGCGTTCAGCTTCGTGCACAGGAATGCGCACCTCCAGTGCGGCGAGCACCAAGGCACGGATCTCCTCTCGCATCGCATGTACATCGTCAACGGACCCAACGAAGCGGTCCGCCCAGACCACGCCTCGATCCAGTGTGTTGACCAGTTCGGCTGTCACGATGAGCCGGCCGGCCGCGACTTCTACCGTGCCGTAGAGACAGTATCGTACGCCCAGCAGCTTGCCGATCTCGCCGACATCGACATCCGACATGTGCAGCCGGAAAGATGATCCACGAGCCGTGACGAACAGCCATCGCTGTCGCGACAGCTCGGCGATCAGTTCCTGCGGCAGTGCCTCGGTGAAGGCCTGGAACGGGCCAAGGTCACCGACTGCGGAAAACGGCAGTACCGCAATCGACGGCCGTAGCATTCGATCGAGAGATTGCGGTGCGGCAGGTCCGGGTGTGGGAGCGGCAATACCATCGGCGCTCTCGGCCGACAGGTCCGCCAGTGCCTTCGATGCCGTGACGTCCGCAACGAACCGGAAGCCCCGGCGGTGCAGCGTCTTGATGAACTGCTGTGACTGGCCGTCGTCACCCAGCACCTGGCGCGCGGACTTGATGCGGCTGGCCACTGCCGAATCGGAGACGATGCGGCCGTCCCAGATCTTCTCGATAATCTCATCCTTCGACACGAGCCGATCACGGTTCTCGACCAGGAATGCGAGCAGCGCAAAGACCTGCGGCTCAAGCGCACAGACCCTGTCGTCCGCCCGCAACTCCATTTTGGCCAGGTCCAGCTCGAAAGGACCGAAACGGTAGATCATGCCGGCAGAATAGCCCACACGACTGCAACCTCCCAGCCGTCTCCATGAATTCTCCACGGCGTCTTCAAGACTCGACGGACCGCGCGTGCGAATCTTTCGTCACGGACCCGGACGGGTCCTAAGAACCGATACACCTCTGAGGAGATACGCTATGCCGCTCGTCACCATCGACGTCATCAAAGACGTCTTCACCCCGAAGCAGAAAGAGCAGCTCATCGCCAAAGTTACCGAAGCAATGATCGAAGTCGAAGGAGAAAATATGCGCCCCGTCACGTGGGTCCGCATCAACGAAGTTCTCGGCGGAGACTGGGCCATCGGCGGTAAACCGTTGCGCGCCTCCGACGTACACGCGCTGGCTGCAGGGAAAGCGGCGTAGCGCCAAGGAACCCCTGCGCGAAGCGGGGCGACGCCTCTTGGCGGCGCCCCGCTCTTCTATTATTCGGACGCCATCTCCATCCGGGCGGACAAAACCATTCCGGCTGGAGGCATCAATGAATTGCTGGCAAAGCGTGACTCCGCCAGCATTTGTGTTTCAGCGCCTTGATCGCAGACAAGGTGCCCAACCTCACCACCGGCGATCTCGTGATGTATCGCCTCGACGCGGAAATTCGCACCCCTTACCTACTTCTGATGACCAGCTGGCCATTCTCGACCGGAATCTGCTGACCCGGATCGTAGGTCATGTGAACCCTGTGCTCCTGACCATCAAGCTGGTAGGTCACGTCAAAGCCCGTCTGCTCTTCGTGGGTGTCATGTTCAGTCTTGCAGACGCGCCGGGTCTCCTGATACGTGTTGCGTTCCTGAATGCCTTTTTGAATTCTGTTGCCGGCATAGCCGCCTGCTGCAGCGGCGCCGATTCTCGCCACGTCTTTGCCTCTGCCGCTCCCAATCTGGTTGCCGATCACGCCACCGACGACGGCGCCAACGATCGTTCCGGCAACTTGGTGAGTGTCTTTGGCTGCGCGCGTATGTGTCACTACTTCATCGTGACATTCCTCGCGTGGCACGCTCACCGTTTTCGTCGTGGGCTTGACAGCAGTGACCGATGCAAAGTCGGGTTGATTTAGTTTCTGATAACCCAATGCACCGATCGCTGTGACGGCAACGGCACCGGCGATGATGCCGACAATGACTTGTTTGTTCATGAGACCTCCTGCCGCGAGCGCGACAACTGCGTTTCGGGACGAGATTGTGGTTGGCGGACGCCATCACATCTGTGAGTCATCTCGCGTTCTCGCACACGGAAATCATCTTGGACGTCATTCGTCCGGAATGCATGGCGCCAAGTAGCGACAGATCCAATCACGGAGGGTTACACCCTGTGTCGTCAACCGGCAGCCGAGCGCAAACCGCACGTGGGTGCACATTGATGGGATCTGTGGGTCCTTGTGATACTGCGCTTCGCCCGTCCGCCGACGGGTTGCCGACAGATCATGCGTTTGCGTTCTGCATGAATTTTTCTACGCGGATGCGCATCTCTTCGGGCGAAATGTCTTCGACGTGCGTTGCGATAGTCCACACATGCCCGAAGGGGTCCTGCAGTGTGCCCGATCGATCGCCGTAGAACTGATCTTTGACCGGTTGCAGTTCTTTCGCGCCGGCGGCGATGACGCGTTTGAAAACCTCATCCACCTGATCGAGGTAGATCATGAGGCTGATTCGATCAGTGAGCCGGCCTCGAAGACAGACGCTGCGGGGGATCCCTTCGTCCTGACAACGAACTGTCAACAAACTGAAATCGAAACCGCGGATCGACGCAAGCACTGTCACCCGCAGGCAACGTATATGTAACAGCACTGCATGGAATGTCAGCCACCGTTCGCGCAGCAAATGGTGACTATTATTCAGCGGGAGAGGTTTCATGCGTGTCGTCCATTCGGTTTTCGGTCTGTTGACGTGCGCGGCGTTCGCCGCAGCCGCGCCTGTGTGTGCTGACGAAGACGATACCGAACGTGATAGCCATCACGAGCAGAGGGGGTTCGACTTCGATGAGTATGGCAAGAGGAACCCGACCTCCTCGGTGCAGCTGGGAGATCGGCCTTTCTACCTCATCGAGGGCATGGACGCAGGCAAGCTGAAAGACCAGCTGCTGCAATGCAAACGCGGGCCGTTCCATCAAACCGATTTCTCCATTGGACATCGCGGCGCGGGATTGCAGTTTCCCGAACATACGAAGGAGTCCTACGAGGCGGCGGCTCGCCAGGGCGCAGGCATCGTCGAATGCGACACCACCTTCACCAAGGACGGCGCGCTCGTCTGTCGTCATTCTGAATGCGATCTGCACACCACCACGAACATCGTCAACACACCGCTCAACGCGCAGTGCTCGAAGCCGTGGAGCGGCCCGAACTCCAATCCCCAGTGCTGTACCAGCGATATCACATTGTCTGAATACAAGACGCTGGTCGGCAAAATGGATGCGAGCGTTCCTGCGGCGACGACGGCTGCGGGTTACCTCGGCGGCACAGCAAGCTGGCGCACGGACCTCTACACCGGACGCGGGACCTTGATGACGCTCGAAGAAAGCCTGCGGCTCAACCGTAAGCTGCGCGTCAAACACACACCGGAACTCAAGTCGGGCAATCCGGCGCGTATCGCGCAAGTGTTTGGCAGTCAAGCGGCCTATGCACAGAAAATGGTCGATACGCTGGTCGCAGAAGGCGTCGATCCCCGGGACGTATGGTTGCAGTCCTTCGATCTCAACGACGTGCTGTACTGGATCAATCATGCGCCGGCCTTCGGCAAGCAAGCCGTATACCTCGATGATGTCGATCCGAGTGCGACACCCGCCATTCCCCGTCTGACCGTGGCTGAATTACGCGACCTGAAGAACCAGGGCGTGCGGATTTTCGCGCCACCGGTGCCCGCGCTGCTGGCGGTGGAAGGCAATGGTGAAATCGTCCCCTCGCAGTACGCAAAAGATATCAAGCATGCCGGGCTGGAGATCATCACCTGGACTTTCGAACGCGCCGATCTGCGCAAGGGTGCTGCAGGTGCGGGTTTCTACTATGCGTTCGATCCAGCGGGTGCGGCGATCAAGAAAGACAGCGACATGTACAAGGCCCTCGACGTCCTGGCGCGCAAGGTCGGCATCCTCGGCATCTTTTCGGATTGGCCGGCGACCGTAACTTACTATGCCAATTGCATGGACTTGAACTGAGCGAATCCTTGCCGTGTCCCGTCTCCGCGGGGGATTCTCCCGCGGGGCGGATTTCAATTGATCACGTTACCTGATTGGAAAATCATACGCCGTAGCCGGTGTCGGTTCGGGTTTGAACGTGTAATGCCACCATTCCAGCGGATAGTTCTCGAAGCCTTCGCGCCGCATGGCGTCGCGCAGTAGTTGCCTGTTGGCCCGCTGTTGCGCCGTGATGTCGGCGGCATCGGTATGCGCTCGCACGTCGAAGAAATCGAAGCGCGTACCCATGTCGAGCGGCGTACAGACAGCGCCTGTCGGATCACACTTGAGCACCGTGAGGTCCAGCGTCGCTCCCCGACTATGACCCGACGTAGGTGCAATGTAGTCGCCCAACAGTGCCTGCTTCGGCAAATTGGGATAGTAGTCCGCCTTGGTCCGTTGATCGTTGAGGTCGTGCGCCCAGCGAACGAAGTGCGCGACGGCGCGGACCGGCCGATAGCAATCGAACGGTTGCAGGCGCAGTTGCTGGCGCCGCAATGCCAGTTCGACGCGCTGCAGCGCCTGCGCGACGGGCTGGAGCAGCAGACAGCGCGGTGCGCCGTAACCCTCGATGCGAGTCCCGACAAAATTGTTGCTGCTCGCGTAGCGCATGTCGACGGCGAAGTCCGCGATCAGGGACTGCATGTCCGTCATCCCGGCGGCGTCGGCCGAAGTTGCCGGCGAGATATTCGGCACGCGCGCACCGCTGGCGCAGCCGGCAATGGCCAGGTAGATCAATGCAGCGCCAAACGCCCGTCTGAAGATCATGCGTATCGTCGATGGTTCGCGCGCCGGTCGATATGACTTGTGTAACATGCACTCGGTGAATCGGCAATCTTCCAGTGAGTCAACACGGTGATCACCACGGACTGGCAGTTCGCGGCGGTGTTGATGCTCGCAGCGGCCGTGTTTCCCGCGCTGGCACAACGCTTTCGCTGGCGTATATTCGACGTGTTGCCTCCTATCGTGCTCACGTATCTGTTCGTCACTGCGCTGGCTGTCGCTGGCGTATGGGGAACCACGCCGGCAGTGCAAGCGACGCAGCGATGGCTGGCACTGTACCTGTTGCCTGCCCTGTTGTTCCTGCTCATGACGAGCTGCGATCTGCGCGCCATTCTCGCCGTCGGCCCCCGCGTGCTGAGCGTGTTCGGCTGCGCAATGGCAACCATCCTGCTGGCCATCGCACTCACCTATCTGATGTTCCGTGGCCTGCTGCCGGCCGTAGGCTGGAAGATGTTTGCCGCGTTGAGCGCGACCTGGACCGGCGGTTCGGCAAACTTGGTCGCGGTGAAGCAGATCACCGGACTCGCCGACGATGTGCTGCCGGCAGTACTGCTCGCGGATGCGCTGTGCTATTCGCTGTGGGTGTTGCTGTTGTTTTCGACGAGTGCGCTGCTGCCGCGATGGAATCGATGGACTCGGGGAGGTTCGCACCCCTTGCCTACTCTCGCAGCCACGCTGCGGCAGGCAGCTACCCCGGTGGGAATGCTCGGCTGGTTGATCGTTGCGACGTTTGTCGGGTTCGGTGCGAGCCGGCTGGCGGCGCTGCTGCCCGCATCATCGCTGCTGACGACCACATCCTGGACCGTGCTCATTGCCACGACGGTCGGATTGCTCGTTGCGCAGACACCGTTTGCACGCAGTGGCGGACCGGCGCTACTGTCGAGCGCGCTGCTTGCGTTGCTGGTTGCCGTGTTGGCTTCCCAGAGCAATTTTCACGGGCTGGCTACGGCGCCCTTGTTTATTGCCTGTGCGTTCTGCACGATGCTGCTCCATGTGCTGATGCTGATGGGACTCGCACGCCTGTTCCGCTTCGACTTGCGACTGTGCGCGATCGCATCGCTGGCGCAGATCGGCGGTGTCGGCTCGGCTCCGGTGCTTGCAGCAACCTACTCACCGGTGCTCGTCCCGATTGCCGTGCTGCTGGCGCTACTCGGCTTGGTGCTGGGAACGGGCATGGGCCTGCTCATGGCAACGGTGTTGTCGGCTCTGGCGCCGGTCAGCTGAGCATGCGGAATCTTGTAGCGATCCTCGGCTTAGGCGTCGCAGGCTGCAGCGCCCTTTCCACGCCACCATCGGGCGAACCGGATTTCACCATCGATGCGGTACACAGCGACGCGGCACACATGAACGCCGACTACTGGATACGGAAATCGAAACGGCCGGATCGGATCGTCCTCGACCGTGCGGCGATCGAGGCTCAGAACGCGAGATTGCAGCGTATCGATCCGTCAATCCACGACATCGAGAATCTGCCGGCGACTCTTGATCCGATGCGCCTCAGGACGATGATCGTCAAGCTATCGCAGCGCCCGGATCGAGCGTTGTTCGACGAGCGTGGCACCGCCGTCGGTACCGCGACGCTCGACGCACTGGAGTCGGCACTGAATCTCGACGCGATCAAGACGCAGCCAACGCGCTACGGACTGGTCGTGCAACGAGCGGACATGCGTACCTTCCCCACCACGCTGCGTGTGTTTACGACGAACACTGATATCGATATCGATCGATTTCAGGAAAGCGCGCTATTCCCTGGCACGCCCGTCGTGATCGCGCATGAGAGTCGCGACCGCCGTTGGTACTTTGTCGTGAGCGCTCTGTATGCCGCATGGGTGCAGAAGGAGCGCATCGCTGTCGGCACGGCGCAGGACGTGCTCGATTATGCGCGCAAGACGCCGTACCTTGTGATCACCGGCAGCGCGGTTCGCACTGTCTTCACGCGCGAGCAACCGCAGGTCTCCGAACTGCAGCTGGAGATGGGCGTGCGCGTGCCGTCGCTCGCCGCCTGGCCCACCGATCAGTTGGTCAACGGTCAGCATCCGCGAACGGCACAAGTGATCGAACTGCCGATTCGCGCTGCGGACGGTACGCTGCTGTTCACACCGGCACTGCTGCCCACGACCGCGGATAGCGCCTCCGCCTATCTGCCACTCAATCGTTCGAACCTGCTGCGACAGAGCTTCAAGTTTCTCGGTGAGCGCTACGGTTGGGGGCATTCGAATAATGCCCGCGACTGCAGCGGTTTCGTATCTGAGGTCTATCGCAGTTTCGGCGTGACCCTGCCGCGCAATACCGGCGATCAGGCGCTCAGCCCCGCATTCGATCGGATCGCCTTCAGCGCCAGCGATTCGCACGCTGCCCGACTTGCGACGCTGCGCGATCTGCAAGCGGGCGATCTCATCTTCATTCCGGGGCATGTGATGATGGTGATCGGCCATGAGCACGGGATGCCGTACGTCATTCACGACGCCCAAGGCATCAGCTATCGCGACGGCGATCGGATCGTCCGCGTGCCGCTCAATGCCGTCTCGGTGACAGCGCTGTCACCGACGCTGCTCAGCGACGACGCGCCGCTGATCGACCGAATCTACAGCATTCAACGCATGCGCTGAACGGTCATGAAGATCACGGAAGTCCGCCTGTGGATGCTACGCGTACCTTTGCGTACACCGTTCAGGACCGCACTGCGGGTGGTCGAGCAGATCGAAGACATTGTCATCAGCGTTCATACCAACGGCGACGCCATCGGCTATGGCGAAGCACCTCCGACGGCTGCGATCACAGGCGAGACACACGCCTCGATCATCGAAGCGATCGGACTCATTGCGCCGCGCTTGATCGGAGCATCCGTCGACGATGCAGTTAATCTTAGTGGCCTGATCCAGGGCGCGATGGCGAACAACGGGAGTGCCAAAGCCGCCGTCGAGATCGCCGTGTACGATCTGTTCGCGCAACGACAGGCGTTGCCGCTGTACCGGGTGCTCGGCGGGGAACAACCCTTACTGACCACCGACATCACCATCAGTATCGATGCTATCGACAAGATGGTCGCCGACTCGCTGGACGCCGTGCGTCGCGGCTTTACCGCGCTGAAGATCAAGGTCGGCAAGCAAATCGACGAGGACATCGAGCGTGTCAAAGCGATCCACGCCGCACTGCGCGGCCGGGCCGTGCTACGACTGGATGCCAATCAGGGCTGGACAGCTCAGCAGGCGGTGACTGCCATGCACGCACTGGAGCAGGCGGGCATCGTGCCGGACCTGCTGGAGCAACCGGTACCGGCGCAGGACCTGGAGGGTTTGCAGTTCGTGACCGAACAGATCACCTCGCCGGTGATGGCGGACGAAAGCGTTTTCGATGTCGCGCAGGCGCTCGAAGTGATTCGCCGGCGTGCGGCAGATATTCTGAGCATCAAACTGATGAAATGCGGTGGCATTGCCAATGCGCTGCGAATTGCGGACGTGGCGGCGGAGCATGGCATCGAGTGCATGATGAGCTGCATGCTCGAAAGCAGCATCAGTGTCGCCGCGGCAGCGCATGTAGCCGCAGCGCGTCGGCATGTCATTACGCGCATCGATCTCGATGGCCCGTCGCTCTGCACATTCAATCCGGTGGATGGCGGCGTAGTCTTCGACGACGCCCAGATCTTCATTCCCGACGTGCCTGGCCTGGGTATTCGTACCGTTCGCGGTCTCGAGCCGATCGCGATGAGTCGCAGGAAATGAAAACACCGAGCCCGCGCTTCGCGATTCCTCCACGGCGCTTCGCTGCTGCATTGCTGCTGGCCACGGGCATTGCCCATGCAGGATCGCTTCCCTGGAGCGACGCGCAGCAGATGGTGTTGGTTACGATCGCCCATTGGAACGCAACTCAAGGCTCGCTGCAGATTTTTCAGCTGGAGGACCGGCAATGGCAGGCGCTAAGTGATCCGGTCGACGTCACGATCGGTCACGGCGGGGCTGCGTGGGGCGTGGGATTGCATCAAACACAGCCGGGTCCGGTAAAGCGCGAAGGCGATGGCCGCAGCCCGGCGGGGGTCTACCGCATCGGCACCGCTTTTGGCTACGCGAACACCGTGCACACCGGACTTCATTACCAGCCGATGCACGCGACCGACTACTGTATCGATGTCAGCACGTCGCCACTGTACAACCAGATTGTCGACGCCCGCCAGGTCGGCGAATCCGCCGTTGCCGGATCAACAGAACCGATGCGTCGGGACATTCATCTGCAGGGCGATTCTCGTTATCGCGCCGGCTTTGTCATCGAACACAATCGCCATGGCCTCGCGAACGCCGGCAGTTGCATTTTTGCACATCTGTGGAAGGCGCCAGGCGAACCTACGGCAGGCTGCACGGCGATGGCCGAAGCCGTCATGGAAAAATTACTGGCATCGCTGCATGCCGATCGTCATCCGGTCTTTGTGCTGCTGCCGCAAGCGGAATACCTGCGACTGCGTGAGCCCTGGCAGTTGCCGGCCATCGGCGCATCGGCCGATCTGCATCCCACCCTGGAACACTGAAGAGACTGGACGCCCGGAACCTCGGACACGCCGCGCCGTTTGTAGCCATCGCCAGTTCACCGCCGAGAAGGAGTACACATGAAACTCTATTTCAATCCCCAAAGCCGCGCCGTTATCGCGAAATGGATGCTCGATGAAACCGGTGCGAAGTACGACATCGCGCCGATCGACTTGCAGAAAAAACAGAATCGGCAGCCTGAGTATCTGAATATCAATCCGGCGGGCAAGTTGCCGGCGCTGGTCGATGGCGAGACGAAGATTTTCGAGACTGTCGCGATCGGTCTGTACCTGGGTGACAAGTTTCCGGCAGCGAAACTGGCGCCCGCCATCACTGCGCCGGAGCGTGGGCGGTACCTGTCGCTCATGGTTTTTTCGACATCGCAACTGGAGCCCGCCCTGGGCGATGCGCTAGGCAAGGTAGAGACGATGCCGCAACGCGGCTGGAACGATTACGAAACGACGAAGGATCTGATCGAACGCGAACTCGGTCACGGCCCGTATCTGTTTGGCAACTGGTTTACGCTGGCGGATATCATGATCGGCTCGATGTTCATTTGGGCCCGCATGATGAACGCCCCCTCTGGCCGGCCAAAGATCGAATCCTATGTGGATCGCCTGATACAGCGTCCGCTGGCGTTCAAGCCGCCTTCGTGACGGCTGTCGCGCTAGGGAGCCTACTTTGCGTCGAAATACGAGCGTACCGCCGCAAAACAGAACGTCGGCACAAGGGCCCCGTGATATTCCTCAGCGACGGCGGCAGCCCCATTGTCGGTTGCACCGCTGGCAATGGCCGCGGCGGCGACGGCCGCCTTGGCCGCGGCGAAGCCGGCCTTGATCTGCACGTAAGGATCGCCGGGAGAGGGACTGTCGTCCACGTCGAGCACCGTGATCGGTGCAGTCGCACCGTTCGCCGACCAGTAGCTCTGTATGAGTTGCGTGTTCATATAGAGAACCGTCGGATCGCGAGCACCCGCGCACAGCAGCACCGGCGAGGTGGGAATCCAGGTACGCAAATCATTTGCCTTAAACGCCTTGCGCAGACCCGTCGCGGGCGCCGACGCGGGCCTGCCATCCGTGACCAGAGGAAAGCCGCCGTCCGGTTGTGCCTGGGCATCCTGCAGATACGCGAGGCGATAGGCGTTCGTGATCAGATTGCCGGTGCCGAAGCCGAGTGCGAATACCGGAGCGAGCGCCGCAGGTTCAGTTGCCGGCGTGTACTGGGCATACGCGGCATCGGGCGGCGTGCTGCTGAACAAATGGTCGCGTGGTAATTTGCCCTGCGAAAAGATTTCCGACTGCAGGCCGCCCGTCGGCAGCAGGGTCTCGATTCCGTTCGCATAGGGCGACTCGAAGGCTGCCGCGGGCGAGGCGTAAATGTCGCCATACGCCCGCTGGTAACTGGTGGTGATGAATGCGGCGAACAGGGGCGCGCTGCGGACCACGCGACCGTAGTACACGGCATCGCCGAATGCCGCGAGCGCATACGGCCCGGACATCGGCGCCGACGCCGTAACGGACGCGCCGGTCTGTTGCAGCAGACGATGCGCGGCCATCGCGACATAGCCGCCCTCCGAGTATCCGGTAATGAACAACTTGCCGGAGTCCGTCACCAGCGGTGCGGTGCTCGTTGGCAGCGCACTGCGCGCCGCTGTCAATGCATCGACGATGTCTTTCGACTGCTGATCGGCATGCAGATACGGATGATAGCTGAGCGACGAAGAGTCGTAGCCCGCGTAGTTCGGCGCCACCACCAGGTAGCCCTGCGAAGCAAACGCGGCGGCAAGCAGGATGCCTTCCGCATTCTCGCCATCCGTCAGGTCGGCAATGTTGAATGCGCGTTCGGCGACCGTGCCATGCGCGTACAGCAGGATCGGTCGCGGGCCCTGACAGGCCGTATCCGTGCCGGTCGGAATCATCAGCGCGCCCGACGCTGTGGTCGAGGCGCCGAGCGGATCGACGGTGTAATACTTCAGCTGATGAACATCGATGCCGCACTTGGGTGCCGCAATGAGCTGAAGAATTTCCTGACCCGTCGAATCGGCCGTCAGCAGGGCCAGCAACTCGGGAGCCGACGCGGAGGTCAGGCGTGCCGGCGACTTTTCGATCAGCGTGCCACGTGCGGGCGCGGGTTCAGGTGCTGCCGGGGTTTGCGCATCGTTGTCGTCGCTTGAATCACAGCCAGCGAGCACGAGCATAAGCAGTGGCAGAATCGGCAGCAATCGATGGAACATTGCAGTCTCGCAAGTGAGTGGGCTGTCTGAAGGTGGGCAGCGAAGAACGAGGCCACAACGCACGAGCGGCATGAAAAGATCGATCGCAGCTCAGGAACCTTAGATGGAACCTTAGATCACTTCGCTCATGGGGATCGGCTTGGCATGTTCGGCTGGAGTCCGCGGACGGTCATCGTATTCCGGCTGCAGCGTCTCGGGATCGAACGGCGGTTGCGCCGCAGCGGGCGGTTGGGATTGCCCCGCTTGCGATTCACGCTCCTGCCGGCGCTGTTCGCGCTTCGCGTGGTCGCGGTTGCGCTGTGAAATCGTGCCGAGGCCATTCATATGCGTGTTCACCTGCGCCGGACTGCCGAGGTACAGAATGGCGCCGATGCCGTTCATGGTCGCATTCAATGAATGCTTCGGATGCACGACCACCCGGCCGACGCCATCGACCGTGACGTGCGTGTCGCTGGCGATGAGTTCGCCCATGTCCGCCAACCCCGCGCCTTCCATGTCTACCGTGAGCCGGTCGAGTTCACCGCTGGCTCGCACGCGGGCGGCACCATCCACATCGAGACGCGAACTGCCGCCTTTGAAGCCAGTCAGAGTAACGTCGTTGCCACCTTGCAATCGCAGTGCCGAGAGATGGGGAACGGCAATTCTGAAGGTGATGCGCGACTGGCTGCGCGTCCAGCCCACATCCCGGTAATGCGTCTTGATGCGCAGCGTATTGCCATCGACTTCGACAGCGGTGCGCGCCAGCGCCTGCTGCGGTCCGGTGAGCGACACCGCTGCCGGCTGGCCTACGGTAATGTCGAGTCTCGCCGAACCGTCTACGTCAATGGCATCGAACGCACCCACGGCGCGGGTTTCCGAGCGCACTTCACCGGGATCGAAATCCTCTTGCCGGCACGCCGCCAACGCCAGCAGCAGGCCAGCCACGGCGACTCGAGTGACAGGCAGTAAATTCATGTTGCCTCGTGCGCGGGGGCGACCGAGCGGATGCAGTTGCGGGGCGCCCATCCTGCCTGCGCCGCCGCCGTCATCACAGTCCGGACCGGCGAACGACGGCAGGCTGCCGGTCGTTGGACCTAGCAGCCCGTCGGATTGGCAACCTTCATGGCTTGAAACGCGCCCGCCGGTCACCACTGACGGCTGCAATCGAAATCAATAAAAATTTGATCGTGATGCCACAACCCTGGGCTCTTTAAGAAGTTCCGTGAATAAAAAATACGCTTTGGAGGTTGGTGCAGTCCGGGCATCAAAGCAGCGCGGACGACGCAGTCCTGCCCAGCAGCCTGTCGGACTTAGCTGCTCGATCGCCGTCGGTTGCCCTTCGATGTGACCGGCATCCCCCCTTTGGTCAGATATTTCATGGCATCCTCGTAAGCCAAACCAGCAGAGTACCGTCGGCTATCTCCCAAGCGTGCACGCACCGGACTCAACGAAGAATTTTCCACAGCATAGAGAACGCGCGGATGAATCAGGCAGTCGCTCCCTCGATACCGGCAACACCCCAGCCCAGGGAGATCGTGACCCTGCAGGCGCACATTCTGCAGCAGCAATCGCAATACCCGGAAGCGACGGGGCAGTTCTCATGGATTCTGTCGGCGCTGTCGATTTCGGCGAAAATGATCGCAGCGCATGTGCGCCGCGCGCGACTCGACGATGTGCTCGGCTCCGTCGGCAATCAGAACGTGCAGGGCGAGCAGCAACAGAAGCTCGATGTCATCGCGAACGACATCCTGTTACGCACGCTCGGCGGTCGCGAAGGGGTGGCGATCGTCGCTTCCGAGGAAAATGAAGAGCCGGTCATTCTGCGTGCCGATGACTCGCAGGAGCGCAAGTACTGCGTACTGTTCGATCCACTCGACGGTTCGTCGAACCTGGATATCTGCGGTGCGGTCGGCACCATTTTCAGCATCCTGCGGAAAGATCGTCGCTCGTCCAGCCCTGCCCAGTCGTTGCTGCAGCCAGGCGTCCAGCAGGTGGCTGCAGGCTACGTGCTGTATGGATCGTCGACGGTGTTCGTCCTGACGATCGGCCTGGGTGTCGACATGTTCGTGCTCGACCCGGCTTACGGCGCCTTCATGCGCGTCGCGCGCGGCCTCAAGGTGCCACGGGCGAACCCGTGCTACTCGCTGAACGAAGGCAATCGCGCCAGCTTCCCCGACGGTTATCAGAAGTACCTGTCGTGGGCCCAGGAGCGCGGTTACTCCAGTCGCTACGTCGGCGCCATGGTGGCCGACGTGCACCGGATTCTGCTGCAAGGGGGTGTGTTCATGTATCCGCCCACGAAGAAGGCGCCCAAGGGCAAGCTGCGGCTGATGTACGAAGCCAATCCGATGGCAATGATCATGGAACAGGCGGGCGGCAAGGCGCTCGTTGCTCCGGAACAGCGCATTCTCGACGTGCACCCGACAGACATTCATCAGCGCGTGCCGGTGATCATCGGCAGCAGCGAGGAAGTCGACAACGTCGCGCGGCACCTCGCCACGGCGTAAAGCAAGACAGGCCGGCCTGCCGAAGACGACGTCTGAGACCTGACCTGCCTCGGTCGCGCCTTCCGTGTATCCTTTGCGGCGATCTCTTACTCACGGATCGCCTGTGCTCACTGCCGATAAAGTCCTGGTCACGATTGGAACGCCCTGCTCGATCTCGGCTGTCGGCAGCACCGAGACCTATCATGCGCGCGTGGCTGACTCGCCCGAATTTATCGGTCTCGCTGCCTTCGACGCCGGATTAGTGGAAGCGCAACCACAGACCGACGGCACGCTAAGCTGGCGCTGGAGTCACGGCAGCGCGACGACGCTGGCTGAAATCGAAGCGCGCCACGGCGCGACGCTGCGCGCCAACCTGGGCATCCGAGTCATCGACGAACTCATCGGACGGCCCGGCAAACTCGACATTGCCGCACCGTTGCCGCATGACCTGGCGCATGGCGGGCTGCGACGCCTCGGCGGGTTCGGCTTTCGTGACATTCGCGACTCCTCGCTCAAGGACATGTACGGATTGTTCGACGACGACCCCCGCCTGGGTCCGTCGCTGCAAGCCCAGCTGTTCATGTACGCCGGGCTCGGCTCGCTCGCCGCGCTGCCGGCCCCGCTGTCGCAACTGCTGCCCGATCCATTTGAATTTCGCGTGTTCGCCGCAGCTGCGTTTGCCGGCATGGACGCTATGGCCTTGTGGGGCGACCAGGGCGGCGACAGCACTGACAAGCTGCGCGACAAGCTGGCACTGCGCCTGGCCAGCTCGCTGTCCTCGCATGGCCCGGCCATGGTCGCCACCATGCTGGCGCCGTCCTACAGCCTGAGCAAATCGCTCAAACACCCGGCCCTGCTCGATTCGCTCAAGGCCGCCAACGGATATATGCGCGTGCCGCAGACACCGATGAATTCGGTCGGCGCCTGTGCCTCCAGTTCGATCGCCTTCTGCGATCTGGCGCCACAAATGCTGCTCGACTATCCCGGGTTCGTGCGCCCGACCGTGGCGCTCTGGACAGCTGCGGACGCGGCGTTGCGGCCGGACTGGAACATTCTCGAAGCCTTCGGTCCGGGAGCGTTGATGACTCGCAGCAAGCTGGCGATCATGAACGAATCGCGGGCACCGGATCAGCAGCGGCCGGTGTCGGAAAGCCTGGCGCCGTTCGACGTGGATGCGAACGGCACGGTGGTCGGCGAAGGCGGCTCGGGATTGCTGATCACGACGCTCGACTTCGCGTTGCGCAATTTCCTCGATGTCACCTCGATTATCGTGGGCTGGGGACAAAGTGGTGAAGCCGGCGGCAAAGCCCACTTCGCCGGTGTGGGCTTCGGCGGCGAGAACGCAATTACGCACTCGCTCGAACTGGCATGGCGCGGCCACGGTTATGGCGTCGGCGATTTCGGTCATCTGATCGCCCATGCCACCGGCACGCGGACCAACTCGAAGACGGACCTGACGACCGCGAACAATGCACGTCGCGGTGCCGCCGACCGCCAGGGATGCAAGGGACGCTTGCCGGCGATGACGGTCAGCACCCCCAAGGCGATCGGCGATGGTCACACCATGGGCGAAACCGGTTTGAAAGCAGTGTCGCAGGCCATTCAGTTCCTGCTCGGCAAGCAGGCCGTCGGCGTGCCGACGCTGCGCACGCTGGATCCGGACTTGGGACCGGTGGTCGATTCGTTCGTGCTCAGTCCACAGTCGATTACCGGCGACATCGACGGCGGCGTGTTGTGCGCCACGCAGGGCTTCGGCGGCTACAACGGTGCACTCGCGCTGCGTGCTGCGAACGCCGATGCGTTGGCACGGTATTCGGTCGATCGCCACCTGTTGAACGCCTATCTGGAACGCTGGCCGGAACTGCGTCGTGAACGCGAGGACCGCGAGCGCCGCTGGCGACTGCAGCGCAATAGCGCGCTGGATCTGGCACAGCTGCACCACTGGCACGGCCTCGATTGACGCGGGCGGACTCGCCCGGCGTTGGTGACACGCCGCTGAGGGCGATGGCGGGAAGGGGCGTGGCTTTTCCCGCAGGGCTCGCCGCACACGCGGCGGGCACATCTGCTGCACAGGACGTGCGAATGCCGCGAAGCACAGGATGTGTATGAGCGGCGGCTGCACAGGACGTGCCCCACGGGATTTCCTACGGTCACGAATGCCGTGGGCGCAGGAAGCGCTGGAACGGCTGCTGCACAGGGATGTGCGAATGCCGTGGGCGCAAGGACGCGCTGGAACGGCGCTGTGCCTGGATGGCACTCGACAAGAATCGTTTCATCCTTTGGGGTCGTGCGCAGCACGATGGCCAACCAAGCGTTAACGCAGAGTTACGACTCCGGGCCGGTCAATAGTCACACTGAAATTGATGCAACAGGATCTGAAGAACTTGACCCCCCGGGTCTTCTGGATAGTCACGCTGGCAGCCGCCGTCGTGCTCGTCGCGATCGTTGCGATTCCGCAATGGCTGTCGAAGCAGGCCCGGCTGGACGTGCTGCGGGAGAACGTCGCCGAGATTGCACGGCTGGCCGCGAGCGTGGTCGACGGAGACCTGCATCGACAGCTGCTCGATCCGGCGAACTACACCCCGGAACTCTACGAACGCACGCTCGATCCGCTGGTGAAATTCCACGCCGCAGATCCGGAAATCTTCTACGTCTACACGATGGTCGAGAGAAACGGCAAAAGCTATTTCATCGTCGATACGGCGGCATCGAGCAAGCTGGCCTCGCGTCGCAATCTGCGCGCATCGGCGTACATGGAGCCGTTCGAAACACTGGACCCGGAACCCGATGCCGACTGGCTCAAGCGCATCGCTGCCGGTAAGACCTATGTTTATCCCCGCTTCATGCACGACGAGTACGGCTACTTTCTTTCCGGCCACGCACCGATCTTCGACAGCCAGGGACGTTACAGCGGTTTCGTCGGCGTCGACTTCGACCTGCAGTATTACCTGGAACGCGAAGCGAAATTACAGGCGATTTCGATCGGCACCCTGGTCGCCGCGCTGCTGATTGCGCTGTTGATCGGCTACCTCACCGCGCGCTATCACTACTCCCAGCACTACCGCATGGAGGAGCACTATCAGCTGTCGATTCACGATGAGCTGACGAAACTATTGAACCGTCGCGGCGCCATGCAGGCGGTGAACTCGGCAGTCACCGCACAGAACGCCAGCTATGCCACCATCATTGTGGATGTCGACGATCTCAAGGGCATCAACGACGGCCATGGCCACGCGGCGGGCGACGACTTCCTGGTCAAAGTCGCCGACGCCATGCGCGCCAGCGTGCGCGGCGCCGACATTTGCGCGCGCCTGGGCGGCGATGAGTTCCTGATTTTTGCGTCGGCCTGCGACCTGGACTCCGCCACGGAAATCGCGCGTCGAATTCTGGCCAAGGTCTATGCGAGCGACTCGCTCCCTGGTCGCTCGCACTTCGGTGTCTCCATCGGCATTTGCATTGCCACCCCACCGGATGTCGATTTCGCGACCATGTATCGCAGTGCCGATCTGGCGCTGTATCGCGCGAAATCGGCAGGCAAGAATCGCTTCGTGATTTACGAACCTGTTACCGCAAGTGAGTGGTGAATCGTGATTAGTAAATGATTGCGGTGTCGTTCATTCATTCCACCACTGACGACATAGCGCGAGGAAACGCACGCCTGCCTGCGATAGCGGCTGATGCTTCAGGTAGTACAGTCCCACCTGACGATCGATGCTGGAGAACGACAGGCCTTCGATCGGCACCAGATCGGCAGGTGCGTTCTCCACCAGATCCGATACGTAGGTGACGCCCTTGCCTTCGGCGACCAGCGCCAGTCGCAGATCCATGTGACTGACTTCCCACACTGTCGCGAAGGCGTTGCGCAGTCGATCGCCACCGGGCCGGCGCGTGATTTCGTCGAGATACGAAGTGACCAGCGGCAACGTACGCAGCGTGGTCTGTGGATCGCGCAGTAGCGCGGCGCGTGCCGGATGATGCTTCGCAATCATCAGCCGCCGCGTTTCGGAAAAGCACGGATGAAACATGTAGTAGTCGGGCATGTTGTGCTGCAGCGGTCCGAGACCGAGCTCCCAGCGACCATCCGAGACACCGTAGACGATCTCCCGGCTGGGTGCGACCACGACCTTGAATCGGGTCAACGGATTGCGCTCCGAGAACTCGCGCAGCAGCGCGATGCCAAAGCGCGCATTCGTCGCCGACGACAAGGCCAACGACAGGGTCGACAACGCGCCTGATTTGATCTGCGCAATATCTGCGAGCGTTTCACGTTCTTCGTTGGAAACCGTCTCGGCAAAACGCAGCAGACGGATGCCGGCTTCGGTGAGCTGCGGTGGATTGCCACGACGCATCAGCACGGCGCCTAGCCGGTGTTCCAGATTCGCAATCGCCTGGCTCACCGCAGACTGCGACAGATCCAGGCGTTCGGCTGCGCGGCTGAACCCGCCCGCCTCGATCACGGCGTGAAAACAGCGGATTTCGTTGCGTTCGATCTGCATGCGCTTATTGTCGCGCTTCCTACCGCGCTTGCAAATATTGCGCTATCGCGTCGTCGAGCCGCGCCAACCTCGTCAAGGCCACTGTCGGGATCTTTAGCAACGCGTGCTGTCTTGCCAAGCCGGCGGTGATCTGGCTATAGTCGGACCGCACTGAATCAACCGCGAAACGAATCGTGAAGCACCTGTTGGTAGTCCCTGTCGTAGTACTGGTCGTCGTAACCGACGCGCCGTAGGGACTCGTTTCGCTCATATCAAACGAACCCCCTGCTGGCGCAGCCGGCAGGGGGTTTTTCATTATCTCCAATCCGGCAAAGCATCTTCAGGGCTCACATGGGAGCTGGCGATGACAATGTCCGGAGCCGATCTGACTATCCAGTTGCTGGAAGCATGCGGCGTGCAATGGGTGGTCGGCATTCCGGGCGGCGCGCTGCTGCCTCTCTACGACGCCCTGGGCCGCTCGACACGAATCCGCCACTTCCTCGCACGGCACGAGCAAGCCGCAGGCTTCATGGCGCAGGGCATGGCGCGTACTACTGGCAGGGCAGGCGTGTGCTTTGCGACCTCGGGACCCGGCGTCACGAATGTCATCACGGCGTTGGCCGACGCGAAACTCGATTCGATTCCCCTGCTTTGCATTGCCGGGCAGGTGCCCACTCACCTGATCGGTACCGATGCGTTTCAGGAAGTGCCCACCATCGAGATGGTGCGCCCGATCACCAAGGCGTGCTTCTTCGTCCAGGACGCGCATGAGTTGCCGGACATCATTCCACGTGCGTTGCACATAGCCGAGGAAGGCCGGCCCGGACCTGTGCTGATCGATATCCCCAAAGATATTCAGCTGCAGCGTGTCCCGGACCTGGATCTGTCGCTGCGAATGTCCACCGCTACTCTGCAACAGATCGATACGGCGGCAAGCGATGCATCTACGCATTGCTACGATGCCGCCGCGGCTTTGATCGCCGGCGCGCAGCGGCCGTTGCTGTATGTCGGCGGCGGAATCATCAAGGCTGGTGCCCAAGCGCTGCTGCGCGAGTTCATCGAACGCACGCAGATTCCCGTGACGACGACCCTGATGGCGCTGGGCGTGATCGACAGCGACCTGCCATTGAATCTGGGCATGCTCGGTATGCATGGGGCACGACACACCAACCGGGCCATCGACGAATGCGATGTGCTGATTGCCATCGGCGCACGCTTCGATGACCGTGCGACCGGGCGCCCGGATCGCTTTGCAACCCAGGCACGTATTGTTCACATCGATATCGATGCGCGCGAACTCGGCAAGATCAAAGCGCCGGCGATTGCGATTCGCGACGATGCCCGCCAGGCCCTGTGGCAGTTATCGCAGCGACGCTGCGGTCGATGCCCGACCGCATGGACGCAGCGCCTGCAACAGTTACGAAGTGCGTTTCCGCTGCAGATGCCGCATCGCGATCAACTATGCACGCCGTATGGAATCATCCATGCGGTCGGCGAACTGGCCCCCGCCGATGCCATCATCACCACTGACGTGGGCCAGCATCAGATGTGGGCAGCGCAGGCCTATCCATTCACACGGTCGACTCGCTGGCTCACTTCCGGCGGTCTCGGCACGATGGGTTTCGGATTGCCGGCTGCCATCGGTGCCGCCATTGCCGAACCGCAGGCGACGACGATCTGTTTCACCGGCGATGGCAGCCTGCTGATGAACCTCCAGGAATTCGCTACCCTGGCCGAACTGGATCTGAACGTTAAAATCATTCTGCTCGACAACGGCGCACTGGGGTTGGTGCGCCAGCAGCAGGAGCTGTTTTATCGCAGTGCGGCTGCGCCGCGCGGACAACTGGTCGCATCGTCATTCCTGCGACCCAGCAACTTCGTGGCCATCGCACGCGCCTTCGGCATTCGCGCCAGCGATCTGGAAACAGCGGCCACACCGCAAAAATTGCTTGCGGCCGCGATGCGCAGCACCGGTCCGACACTGATCCGCGTGCCGATTGCGGCGAGTCAGCATGTGTTACCGATGGTGGCCCCAGGCGGCGCCAATGTCGATGCAGTGGACTACCCGCCCGCACCTGCATCCACTGCGTCACCACCCTTGCAGGAGGAGATCCCCGCCGTTACATGAATACCATGCAACGTCGTAGAACAAGAACCAGGAAAGAACCGTCTCACCAGATATGCACGCGCTGCTCCGGCGGCAGGAACAGCTTGTCTTCCGGCTTCACATCGAACGCCCGATACCACTCGTCCATATTCCGCACCACGCCTTGTACACGGAACACGCCGGGGCTGTGCGGATTGCTCATCATCTGGTTGCGCAGGCTTTCGTCCCGCTGCAGTTCGCGCCAGACCTGCGCCCATGACAGGAAGAAGCGCTGGTCACCGCTGAACCCATCGATCGTCTCGGCAGGCTTGTCGCCCAACGACATGTGATAAGCCTGGTACGCAACCGTCAGGCCACCCAAATCACCGATGTTCTCGCCGGCGGTGAGACGACCGTTGATCTGGAGACCGGGCAGCGCTTGGTAAGCGCTGTACTGCGCGACCAGTGCATCCACCAGTTTCTTGAACGCGGCTTCGTCATTCGGCTGCCACCAGTTGCGCAGCACTCCCTTCTCGTCGGACTTCGCACCCTGATCGTCGAAGCCGTGACCCATTTCGTGCCCAATCACGCCCCCGATGCCGCCATAGTTGACGGCGGGATCGGCATGCGGATCGAAGTAGGGCGGCTGCAGAATGGCGGCGGGAAACACGATCTCGTTGAACGTCGGATTGTAGTAAGCATTCACGGTATGCGGCGGCATTAACCATTCATCCCGATCCGTCGGTTTGCCCAGTCGATCGACGTCATACTGCCAGTTGAACACGCGCGCGCGCACCGCGTTACCGAATGCATCGCCGGAGCGGATTTCCAGACCCGAGTAATCTCGCCACTTGTCGGGGTAGCCGATTTTCGGCTTGAAGGTCCGCAGCTTGTCGATAGCCGCTTTCTTGGTGTCTTCCGACATCCAGGTCAGTCCGCGGATGCGCTGGCCGTAACCACGGCGCAGATTTTCCACCAAGTCCAGCATCTGTGCCTTGGAATCGGGTGGGAAATGTTTTTTCACGTAGAGCTGGCCAACGACCTCGGCGACCGAGCTGTTGAGCGATTGCACGGCGCGCTTCCAACGATCGCGCTGCTGTGGCTGGCCATTCAGCGTACGACCGTAAAAATCGAAACGCTCATCGTCGAACGTGGATGGCAGGACCGCCGCATGTCCCACCAGATAGTGATACTTCAGGTAGCTGCGCCACTGCTCGACAGGAATCGACGTGAACTGCGTCGCGAGCGCCTGTACGGCATCGAGTTCGGCAACCACGAACTCCTTCTGGTCCTGCAGATTGCCGGCAGCCAGCAGCGCCTGCCATGGATAGTTCCTGGCGAGCCCGTCAAGCTGCGCCCGCGTGCGCAGGTTGTAGGTGAGATCGCGTTCGCGACGCTTCTCGACCGGCCAATGCTTCTGTGCGATCTTCGTTTCGATATCGAGCACCGCCTGCGCTTGCTTTGCCGCATTCTGTTCCTGAGCAAGTCCGAGCATGCGTTCGATATGCGCGGCGTACTTCTGCCGGATGTCGACGAACTGCGCGTCCTTCTTCAGGTAGTAATCTCGATCCGGCAGCCCGAGGCCGCTCTGACCAATACTGACGATGTAGCGATCGGGGTTCTTGTCATCGACAGTGACACCGACATTGACCGGTGTATCGAGACCCAGATCGGGACGACCCATCAGGGTTGCGATGTCGGCATGAGTCTTTGCGGCAGCGATGGCTTCAAGACCGGC
This sequence comes from Gammaproteobacteria bacterium, assembly GCA_020029545.1. Taxonomy (GTDB): domain Bacteria; phylum Pseudomonadota; class Gammaproteobacteria; order Steroidobacterales; family Steroidobacteraceae; genus Steroidobacter. The sequence goes on along the minus strand of JAIBJL010000004.1, from coordinate 1,553 downwards.
AGCGGCCGGAGCAATGCCGGCTTTGTTGATGGCGTCGACGTCGAGGAACGAGCGATAGAAATCGTGAATCTTCTGCTCGGCAGTGCCGGTCGCCGCATCGGCAGGCAATGTCTCGACGATGTCGTGCACCTGCGCTTCGGTTTCGACCGCGAGCTTGGTGAACATTCCCCAGTTCGTCAGATCGGCCGGGATTTTGTTCGTCTCCAGCCATTTGCCGTTCGCGTACTGGTAGAAGTCATCTCCGGGTTTCACGGTGGGATTCATGCCGGCGGCATCGAACCCCCAGTGGCCAATGACGGCATGCGGAGCGGCCAGCGGCTTGCGCGCACTTGACGCCGCCTCGTCCTGCGGCGAACGCGAGCAGGCGGCGGCGGTCAGACAGAGTGTCACAGCAACCAGCAGCGACTGGGTCTTCATCGATCGATCTCTCCTGCAGACAGAACGCAGATATTCCTCAAGCGCCGGTCGCCTCCGGACGCTGCGCAAGCGCCGATCGACCCGCGGTGATTGTTACTCCCGCGCCAAAGAACGAAATCCTGGAATGCACAGTTCGTCGCAAGCCTACCCGCTGCCGATGATGCGGTACAACGGCTGCTGCGACCAGGGGTTCCGCCACGCGCTCGCACGTCGCTCCAGGGGCTTTTTTCCGCAATCGCTCTTCCACAATCGGTAGGAGGCTGGACGTGCGGTGGATCGCCCACTGCCTGGGGGTTCGAGTCCGCGACCGTGCCACCGCTCCAGCCTGCAGCGCGTTACTGAACACGGCGTTGCTGAACCGTCGAGTAAGCTGGGAAACTCGCATGGGCCCCTGCTGATGTTGCTCGTTGCGATGCTGTCGGTGTCTCCCGATGCAATGAGCGACTGCCTGGCGCATGTCGGTACAGCCATGAACGCGAGGCTGATTTCGTGACGAAAATCCGCCATTCCCGCGTCGTGTACCTGCGGCCTTTGGTGTAAAAGGTCGGTTCTCACGCAGGCACAGGAAGGCAATGAATGTCACTCAATAGCAACAGGCGCTATCCCGAACTTCGATCCGCCGCAGGACGCATCGCCAGACGGGCAGCGAGTACAGCCGCGTTACTGACGCTCGCGGCCTGCGGTGGCGGAGGTGGCGGCGATTCTTCCGCACGCACCCCGGGGAATACGGGAGGCTGGGTGTCTGGGTCGTTTCTGCCGGCATCGGGGTTCAAGAATCAATGTGCCAATCCGCGCAGCGGGGCGTTTCCAGATACGCAAGGCACGGTGACCTCGGAGAACAACTGGCTGCGATCCTGGACCAATGAGTTATACCTTTGGTACAGCGAAGTGCCGGATCGCAATCCCGCGCTGTATACGACCGCGACGTACTTCGCGCTGCTCAAGACTACGCAGACCACAGCGACCGGCGCGGACAAGGACCGGTTTCATTTCTCGATGTCCACCGCCGAGTGGGAGTCTTACAGCCAGTCCGGCGTTTCCGCCGGCTACGGCGCGCAGTTCTTTGTTTTGCAGAGCACGCCGCCGCGCCAGGTCGTCGTTGCACTCGTCGATCCCGGCACGCCCGCTGCCAATGC
>JAIBJL010000431.1 GCA_020029545.1 Gammaproteobacteria bacterium | reverse complement strand
GGGTCCTGTGCGGTGCTGTGGGCAGGCGATAGCCGCGTCTATCGCCTGCGCGATGGCCAGCTGACACAGATGACTCGCGATCACACCTGGGCGGCACAACTCAATCTGCCGGAGGAGGCCGAAGAGGTCGACCACTCCATCACGCGTGCCGTCGGCGGGGAAGCGATCCTGCTGCTGGATGTGGTTCGCGACCGGGTCCTCGCAGGCGATCGCTACCTGATCTGTTCCGATGGGTTGACGCGCGAGCTGCCGACACCACGAATTGCCGCACTGCTGGGTACGGGCGATGCTCACAGTGCAGCCGGAGCATTGATTCAGGCCACATTGAGTGCCGGCGCGCGCGACAACGTGACGGTGGTTGTCGTGGAGGCGTTGCGACCGGACATCGGTGCCGCGAGCCAGATGGCACCGCCGCCAGGCGGCAAGTGACGATACTGCACGACGGTCGACAACCGCGGTGGTCTCGCTTGAATTCCATCCACCACATTCTGCAGCAACTGTCGAACGGCGTCCTGTCGCTCACTGAGGTCCGTGCGCAGGTGGCGCGGCTGGCGCAATTACCGGATCAGCACAGCGCGCATCTGATCGCTGCGATCCATAGCGCCGTGGCCGCCGGCGGGTTGAATCACGAGGCCGCCCGCGCCTTGCTCGAAACCATCGCGAACACGACCGAACACACACAGATGCCCGGCACGGCAGTGCCCACTGCGGTGGGCAAGACACAGGTTCGTCCTGCGCTGCCGGCCACCGATGCAACCGTCCGTCCGTACAGCGCCGATCCCGACGCTACATCGGCAATGGCGCGCATGGGCGCGAGTTCGGATCGCACCGCGACCGTAGGTGCGCGCGGCGTGCATGCGCCGACGGCTGCGCGAACGCTGCACGCGCCGCAGGCACCACTCGATCCGGCGCAGGTCGCCCACACATGGCGCGATCAGCCGGAGGTAATCGAGAACACTCAGGCGATGGCCAGCCGGCTGGTCGCGTCCCTCGACGAACCGGTCATCCACGGCGAACTGCAGCCGGGCATGCTGATCAAGCATCGATTCCTGCTCGATACATTGATCGGCAAAGGTGGCATGGGCCTGGTGTTCGCAGCGATCGATCGGCGGAAGCAGGAAGCTCAGGATCCCAACCCGCGCGTAGCCTTGAAGATTCTCAATGCCGACTTCAAGCGTCATCCGCAATCGTTCATTGCCCTGCAAAGGGAAGCACGCAAAGCGCAGACCCTGGCGCATCCGAATGTGGTCACCGTATTCGACTTCGATCGTGATGGCGATGCGGTCTACATGACGATGGAACTGCTGCAAGGACGATCGCTCGAAGCGATAGTCCGGGAAACCCGCAGCAAAGGCATCGAACGAGATCTGGCGTTACCGATTATTCGCGGCATTGCGGAAGGCTTGGCCTATGCGCATCGCAAAGGCATCGTGCATTCGGATCTCAAACCCGGCAACGTATTCATCACGCCCGACAATACACCGAAGATTCTGGATTTCGGTATCGCGCGCGCGGTGCCGAATCCGCAGTCGGGTGAAATGCCCGATCTGTTCGATGCCGGCAGCCTGGGCGCCTACACCGAAGCGTATGCGACGAGTGAGATGGTGAACGGTATCGATCCGCATCCGGCGGACGACATGTACGCGCTCGGGATCATCGGTTACGAACTGCTGACGGGCTTTCATCCGTTCCAGCGCCATAGCGCGCCGAATGCGCGCCGGCTGGGTATCCGGCCCGCGCCGCTGAAAGGGGTGAGTCGCAAGGAAGCGAGCGCACTGGAACGCTGCCTGTCCTTCGAGCGCAAGGATCGCCCGGCGGATGCCGCGGAGTTTCTCAAACTGTTCCGCGGCGTCAGCACGCTGCAAAAGTTATCGGTTTCGGCCACGGCGGTGTTCGCGCTGACCGCCGGGTATTTCTGGTATCAGAGCTACTTGGAAACCCGTCCGGCGGTGCCGTTCAGCAGCCTGCCGGCCACAACGCAGTTGCAGTTCACATCGTTCATGAAACAGGGTGACGAGGAATGGGGCTTTTTTGAACGCGACCAGAACATCGCGGCACTACAGGCAGCGGCCGAACAGTATGCCAACGCCTACGAATTGCATCCGCGCAACCACGAGGCGGTACGTGGATTGAAGCGCAGCGCCGATGCGCTGCTGAGCGCGGTGAAAAGCGACGCTGATCGCCGCGAGGCAGCAGCGTTCCTGCAGAACCAGAGCGAATACTACCGGCAGTACCCGCCGGTCGTGGATGCAGCGAAATAGCGCGGATGAGGAGACATAGTTCTTACTTGGTAGCGAGCGCAACAATTGCAACCACCGAAAGGGCCTGGGGTGCGGGGCCTGGGCAGGAAACGGATTGGCGTACACGCTGGCGCGTGAAATTCGCGTCCCTACCCAGGTCCCACGCCCCAGGCCCTTGCGCCAAGGCAGCAGGTTTGCGTGAGTCGGGCACAGGCAACAGGCACTGACTCAAGTGCCATAGGCCTAGATGTTCGCTGATTCAAGCGGCGGGCAAGGCTGAGCTGCGCGCGACTGCCGGACGAACAAGAATGGTGACCGAATCCGAGTGCCGCAGAGGGGGGATTCGACCTTTGACGTCTGACCATTCACTATTCACCACTCACTTCCTACCTACCTACGCTTCTTTGCAACGCGCCACGGCGAGCGTGATGTGCTTGCCGGTACGCTGATGCACCAGCGTGCACAGACGACCCTTCTTGCGCAGTTCGAAGATCTCCGGTCGTCCCGGATCGCGCCCAGTCACGAGCAGACCTTGCTGATCGCGCACCGGCGTGCGTTCGATGGACACGACGCTGGTTTTGGTCAGGGCATCCGCAGCGATAGTGACGGGCGCACCGTCGAGAGCAGCGCTGAGCACGCGCCGGATTTCATCGTGCGTCAGGGTCGATGCGTTCGTGATTACCGCGGGCACGTCGTTTGCCGGCGCCGTGGAAGCGCAGGCCGACAGCAGCACCGCGATCACGGGCCCTAGTTTCTTAAGCATCAAAGTGCCTCCGAACGCAGGATGCGGTTCTTCGCCCATTCGGGTTTGAGCAGGCCGCCTTGCGACACATCGCCTGCGCCACGCGGCTTCGAGAAGGACGACGAGGTGACGCTGGTCGGCGGTGTGGGACAGGTGGAACTCAATCGATAGTTCAAGGCAGCGCTGAACATTTTCTCATTCACATCTCCCAGCGCATGACTGAAGTCATCCGCTACCGAGCAGCCGTCCACCGATGTCCCTTTTGCCGTCACGGTATTCTGCGGCGAGAAGCCGTCGGTGTAGTCGCCGAAATCCTTGGCATTCACGCCCTTGAACTGCACTGAAAAGTAGGTCGTGCCGCAGTTGTCCTGCGCATAAAAGCCGTAGGGCTTGCCGCAGGTCGTGGTGCCGATCTGAATCACCTGCACATCGACACCGCGCAGACTGTTGATGATGGCTTCACTCGCAGAACAAGTATCCGAAGTGGTGAGCACATAAACTGTCGATAGATTCAACGTCGGCAGCGTAGCCCCCGACGCGCCGGAGAATCCCTGAGTCTTGGTATGAAACGGCGTCGGCGTGAGCGTCTCGCCGGTCACCGGATTGGTCGTGGGATGCTTGTCGTTGAATAGGATGCGTTCGAACGTCTGGCCAGCGGTGCGCGAGGAGCCGGCGATCATGTAAGCGAGTTCGCTCGCGATGTCGACATAGCCGCCGCCGTTGTAGCGGATGTCGAGCACCAGATCGGTGATGTTCTGTGCTTTGAGCGTGTTCACCGCGGCTACGAGCTGCGATTCGGCCGTCGCGATGTGATCGTTGAACAGCAAGTAGCCGACGTTGCCGCTCTGGGTTTGAATCGCATGCACATTCTGCACGGGTGTCGAAGTGACATCGTCCGAGACCATCGTGGCCGCACGCGTATTGCCGTTGTTGCGCACGGTGAACGTGTGGCTCTCACCGACAGTTTTCGGCGTCAGGCCCGCATTCAGTTTGTCGACGTCGGCCTGCGTGTTGCCATTGATGGCATCGACACCATCGATGCCGATGATCTCATCGCCGCGTACCAGCCCAGCATTGGCAGCGGGCGTGCCGGGATCGACGAGTGCAACGACGACCTGGCGCGGCGGCGTGCTCTGCAAAACAAAGAACTGCGCGCCGTAGCCGGCGGAA
>JAIBJL010000128.1 GCA_020029545.1 Gammaproteobacteria bacterium | reverse complement strand
AGCGCTGAGCCACAGGCCGGGCTCGACGTAGAAGCTCTCTGCACTCGCGCCAAACAGCACGACGACCAGCAAGGCACGTGTAATCGCATTCCCTTGCACCGCACCGGTCAGTGATCGCATGCCGTGATTGAGGTAAGCAACGACGTATGCCAGCAACGCAAGTGCGCCGACGATCAGCACGAAGCCTGCGGTATACGACTCCAGCAACTCGATTGACACTATCGCTACCGGCGTAACGGCCAGCGTCAATGCGATCACTCGTCCGAAATCCGTGCGCGGCGTCGATGCGCGCGCGAGCACTGCAGCGGTGGCAAGCAATAGCAGGCCATACCACCCGATCGACGGCACGCCATAGAGCTGCAGTTGCGGATCGGGCCGGTGGGCAAACCAGTCGACCAGCGTCCAGCTACCGAGCGCGATCAGGCTCAGCCCGACAATCACTGCATCGCCCGCGCGCTGCGGCAACTCTGCGGAGCGCAGGCATAACGTTCGCACGAGGGCCGCAGGCCAGGACAATGCCCCTTGCACCTGCGGTCGTTCGATGGGTGCCGCCGACTCCAGCGACGCCGGCATCGGCCGCTCTACGGGGCCGGATGCCGGCATCGCGTTACCGATGCGCTCATCGAGCCATGTCTTGAGCTGCACTGCCGGCAGATCCGGCGGCAGATCGCGCAGTGGCAAAATGTGGGCATTCGATCGATCCACCCACAGAAACAGATGGTCGGCCGTCAAGGTGGCCGATTGGATGCGCGACCAACTGGTGAATGAACTGCTGCCCTCGCGCCGGATGTGCAGGCCATCCGGCTCGAAGTCCAGTACCAGCGGCGCGAGAAACTGTCCTTGCCGGTCGGGAATGGCCATACGCCTGACGGCGCGCGCGTTGAGCCAGACAGACGCGACCAGCACCAGGCATCCTGCCAGGAACGAAGGCAGGTGCAGTGGCGTATCGACGGCGCTTGCCGCAACACTGAGCACGACGCCCAGCAAGATAAACCCCGCCAGGCGGACCAGCTGGCGTCGCGGTGAAGCGCCGGGGGACAGGCGCGGCGTGCACGCGCGCACGTACGCGTGCCAATCGTCCATCGTGAGATGGGAGGAGATCGAAAATGAGTTCATAGCCCAGTCGCAAGCGGACCAGGCGTGAGTTTACGCGGCGGAAGCCACCGGCATATCGTCCTGCGTGTAGAGAAACTGCCGTAGCGATTGAAAATCGACGCGGGCGAGGTCAAAGCGCGAGCGCAGGATGTCGCTGACGCGGAACAGGATATTGGCAGTCACGCTCGCATCGACCGCGGCTCGATGAGCCCCCGGCGCGAACGGGATGCCCAGGCGTGAAGCAAGGCACCCCAGTGCGTGACTCTTGAGATCAGGGAACAGGCGACGCGTCAGCTGTACGGAGCACAGGAAATCAGGCACCTGGTGGACCAGGCCATGGCGGCGGCACTCGGCATCCAGAAAGCCCTGGTCGAAACCCGCGTTGTGAGCGACTACCGGGTCCGGCCCGATGAACGCCAGCAGATCGCGGAACACACTCGCTGCCTCGGGCGCCGCATCGACCATGGACTGCGTGATCCCCGTGAACTTGCTGATATAGGCCGGAATGCGCATGCGGCAATTCACCAGCGACTCGAACCGTTCGACGACGCGGTTACCGCAAACACGCAACGCCGCAACCTCGGTCACGCGATCGCCTTCATCGCAGCGCAAACCGGTGGTTTCGAAGTCCAGAACGATGGTGGAATTAGTGAGCACGAGGTCCCTTATCGAACTCAAACGACGGACAGTAACGACGCTGATCCTGATTCGAGGGTTTTGACAATACGCCGGAAGCCGGGCGACAACCGTAACGCCGATCACGCCTCGGGTTCCCGACCCGCGCTGAGATCGGACTTGGCTCACAGATTGATGCAATCCATCTGCGTTCGTAGATATGCTGGCGCATCGAAGCCCACCAGCGCCACGCCGCATGTCCTCACCCGAGTCCACCGCAACCGTCGCACGGCACGCACTCATCCGCGCGCACATCGAACGCTTCATCGGGCACATTCTGGACGACTTTCCGGACCCCAACGGACCGGCATCCGGATTGCGCGTGCTGCATGTGGGACCGGACGACGCGCGCCCGTTGCGTACGCTCATCACTCTGGGGCTGAGCGATCTGCCGATGGTCGCGCCGCCCGCGACTGCCGCCGACGCACCGCGCTACATCGAATTGATGATGACGCTGCCGGAGAGCTGGCCCCTGGATCGGACGTCGCTGCAGCAGCCGCAGCATCACTGGCCGCTGCACGAACTGTGGCGTCTGTCGCATCTGTCGCGGGAACAGGGCCAGTGGCTGGGCTGGGGCACGGCAGTCCCCCATGGCACGCCACCCACCGCCTACGCCCCCGATACCGCGCTGAGTGCAGTGATACTCGCGCCATCGCTGTTCGTGAAGCAGGACTTCTATGAACTCTCGGCTGTGGATCGTCGCATCGTCTTCTTCAGCGCCATTCCGCTGTACCGCGAAGAGTACGAACTGCAGCAGCGCGACGGTATGGAGGTCGTGCTCGCCAAGCTGATCGATCGAAACATCAAGGATGTGGTGCGTCCGCAGCGACGCAATACCATGAAGAAACGCTTCGGCCTGTTCTGAGTGGCGGACCCGCTACTATGACTTCGGTCGCGTTCGCTCCACGGTGTTTACCGTCCTGTTCAATCTCTGAGCTCTCGTCTGCAGTCTCCCGTACTCTTGCCGAGGTGATCGGCCGGTTCTTGCCTGCTACGCAAGGACCCACTCGTTATGTCGCAGCGCGGCATTCTTGTCGACGCATTGCGACCTCGGTCGCATCGCTGTTCGCCGCTCCTGATTAGGCTGTCGACTCGTGTCGCACGCTGTTGGCAATCAATCAGGATTCTATGACTTCTCCGCAGACTATCGACGACTTGTTGGTCACTGCGTTGCGCCTTCTGCAGTGCGATGCGCTGGCGTTCGTCTCCCCGACACGTGAAATCAAGCTGCTGTGCATGCCCGGTATCGAAGAGGCTGACACTCGCATCGTGATCAAGCGCGTCGCTGCCGCCTTCACGCTCGAATGCGAGGATCGGCACGACTCGTTCGTGCGCAATCGAGTACGCGCCAGCTCGGAAGGTCCATTGATCGGCCGCTTCCTGGTGTCGCCGGTGCGTGACGACGATGAAAAGCTGCTCGGCGTATTGATTGGTTTCAATCAGCCGGACCGCGACGAACTCTCGTCGCGCGAGACTCGCATTGCCGCGCGTTATTCGCGTCTGATGGCAGCTTCCATGTCGGCCTCGCGCGATGCATTGACCGGCCTGTTGCTGCCCGCCGCATTCGAGAAACAAGTCGCCGCGCACAGGCGTAGTGCGGCCGATGCAACCGACGGAAGCATTCTCTATGGCAATGTCGACCAACTGGGCACTTGCAATGAACTGTGGGGTCTGGACACCGGCGATAAGGTGCTGCACGCCATCAGCCAGCAATTGCTGGCCATTCATTCGGTGCACGCTGACGCGGTGATCGCACGCCTGTCCGGCGATCGCTTCGCGATCTTCCTGCCACGCATTTCCGTAAATGAGGCACGCAGCGAGGCTGACTCGCTGCGCAAAAACCTGGCGGAGATTCGCATTCCCACGGCCGTGGAACCGATCGCACCGCGAATGTCCTGGGGCGTGACCGCATTACGCGCGGCGCGGCACGGTTTGGGACAGAGCCTCGCTGCCGCAGAGGCTGCCTGCAAGGTGGCGAAGCAGCGCGGTGGCAATCGCACGGAGATCGCGCCGGAAGGCGACATCGGCCAGGCGCGCCGCAGCGACGATCTCATGATTGCGAATCGTCTGCGTGTCGCGCTCGACGCCGGACATTTCGAAGTGCTGGGACAGCCGGTCAACTCGCTACTGAAGCAGGAAGACGAGCGCCGCTACGAGATGCTGGTACGCATCATGGACGATGAAGAGCGACTGATTTCTCCGGCGCAGTTCATGCCGGCGGCGACGCGTTATCAGATGTTGCCCAAACTGGATCGCTGCGTGATCAGTCATGTGCTGACGCGGCTCCAGGAGGCCGCCGGCAAGCCTGGCTTCATTCCGCTACACGCTGCGTTCAATCTGTCGGCGCCGACGATCAGCGATGCCAGTTTTGTCGACTGGCTGTTTGCACAGGTCGCTGCGAGCGGTGTTCCGGGGCAATGGCTGACGTTCGAGCTGTCGGAATCGGCCGCTTTCGCCAACCTCGCGCACACGCACTTGTTGATGCAACGCCTGGGCGACATGGGTTGTCGATTCGCGCTCGACAATTTCGGCGCCGGCACCAGCCCGCTCGGCAATCTGCGCAACCTGAACTTTTCCAGCATCAAGATCGACAGTTCGCTGGTTCGCGATCTGCTGACAGATACGCGGGCTGCGTCCATGGTGAAGGCAATAGCCAACCTCGCGAACACGCTCGGTCTGGAAATCGTTGCCGAACATGTCGAGACCTCGGCGATCTGCATGCGCCTGATCGAAATGCAGGTTCAGTTCGGCCAGGGCTATGCCATCGGCAAGCCCACGCGTCTCGATCGAATTCTCAATCCATTCGCACAGCCGCTGGCGAAAGCGGGTTAGGATGAAAGTGAGTGGTGAATAGTGATTGGTGAATGGCCGGAAGACTGCTTGCGTCCGAACCGCGGCGGAAAATCTAGCGCGATGTGATTTCGGTAAGGGCTTCGACAGAGAATGGAGTCCGGGGACACGCTCGCAGGGACGCAACTCCGGCAAGCCGCAGTGGGCCCGCCCGAGGCTGGAATCCTTAGTCGGTTGAAGTAGTTAGCAGCAGACTGTGCCCACGCAAGCCATCCCCGGCGCGGTGGCCCGGGCGCGGTACCGTTGATCTCTCCACCCGCCAAACGCAGAATTGTCAAATTCCAGCTCATTCGTCAGGCGGCGGTGGCATGATCCTGCGGCATCAGCCGTCACCGACGTATTCGCCCGCTTCAGGCGATCCCAAGGGTTCGACCATGAGTGCCGATAGTTCCGACCTGTCCCTCAACGCTAGTCCCCCACCACCGGCACCGGTCGAGAAGCTGACGCCGGATGCCTTCGAGATTCTGCTCGAAGCGTTACTGCAGATCCGGCTCGAATGCCATCTATGGAAGGCACATTTCATTCACATCGTCGGCCACAGCTTCCCCCGGGACACTGCCAACGAATACAAGGATGTGTGGGAGTTGATGCTGGCCCGTGCCATTCCAACCTTCTCGCCGTCGGCCTATATTCAGTTCACGCCGTTGTTCGATGAAGGCTTGCGCGAAACGTCGGCACGGTTGCAGAAACTCAGCATCGTGTATGCGCGTGTGCTGCCGCGCCATGTACAGAAGCGACTGACCAAAGCGGTGCGGCAGCTCGAATTCTCCATCGCCAGCTATCGCTGGATTCCGGCACGCGCCGCGAACGAAGACCCGGATGTCCTGTTCGCCGCGCGCTTCAAAGCGGTCATCCGCCTGTTGCGACTGATCGCGCAGGATGCAGATCAACGGCTCGAAGCGCTGGTGCCCGACCGCGGGTAGATCAGCCGGCTGTGTTCCCGACACTGCCGGCTGACCCACAGGGACGTGGGAAATGCCGAGCTGTGTCGGGAACACAGCCGGCATTTCCCACGAACCTTTCCGCCTGATCGCGCATTGAGTCTCTCTCCAGGACGCGGCGTGACCTGCGATGACGACTTTCGCCACTATTGTCGATACCTGGCAGCGCGTCGGCGCGACCCGCAGTCGTCTGGCGAAGGTCCGCGAACTGTCGCAATGCCTGCGCAGGCTCGCACAGAATGAAATCTCCGTTGGCGTGTTGTACCTGTCGGGCGAGATCAAGCAAGGCAAAGTCGGAATCGGCTATGCGCTCCTGAAATCCGCTGCGGCCGACGATTCTGCTCCCTCTGCGATACTCAGCATTTCGGCGGTCGATGCGACATTGGACGAACTGGCGGGCATCCGCGGCGCAGGTTCGACACCGCGTCGTCAACGACTGTTGCGCAACTTGTTCTCGCAGGCGACGACGCGCGAGCAAGAGTTCCTGCTGCGGCTGTTGATCGGCGAACTGCGTCAGGGTGCGCTGGCAGGCGTGATGGTCGATGCCATCGCCGACAGCGCCGGTATCCAGGTCGCTGCGGTACGCCGCGCATCGATGTATGCACCACACCTGGGTGCCGTCGCGTTGGCCGCCCTGACGGGCGGCCAAGAAGCATTGCAGCAGTTTCAACTCAAGCTCATGTCGCCGATCGCACCGATGCTGGCGCACACCGCGGCAGATGTCGAAGAGGCCTTGAAATTGCTTATCGGCGATGTCGCTTTCGACTGGAAAATGGATGGTGCACGTATTCAGGTGCATAAACTCGAGACGTCGGTCCGGATCTATACGCGCGGAATGAACGAAGTGTCCGCCGCGATCCCGGAGATCGTCGAGGCCGCGAAAGCGCTCAACGCACGTGAACTGGTACTCGACGGCGAAGCGATCGCATTCAACACCCACTGTCGCCCGCTTCCGTTCCAGGTCACCATGCGTCGCTTCGGTCGCAAGCTCGACGTCGATGCGGTACGCAAAGAGCTGCCGCTGCAGGCGTTCTACTTCGACTGCCTGCGATTGAACGACATCACACTGACGGATCGACCTGCGCACGAACGCTTCGCCGCACTCGTCAGCGTGGTACCGGTTGCGCAGCTGATCCCGCGCCTGAGCACACGTTCGCTCGATCTGGCGCAGCGCTTCTATGACGACGCCCTCGCTCACGGCCATGAAGGCGTCATGGCGAAGGCACTCGATGCGCCCTACGAAGCGGGCAATCGCGGCGCAAGCTGGCTGAAGATCAAACGCGCGCACACGCTCGACCTCGTGGTGCTCGCCGCCGAATGGGGACATGGCCGACGCAGCGGCTCGCTGTCGAATCTGCATCTCGGCGCACTCGATCCCGCCACCGGCGACTATGTGATGCTCGGCAAGACCTTCAAAGGACTCACCGATGCGATGCTCAAGTGGCAGACCCAGGAGTTTCTGGCACGCGCGACGAGCCGCGACCAATGGATGGTGCGAGTGCGACCGGAAATCGTCGTCGAGATTGCCTTCAGCGATCTGCAGGCCAGCCCGCGTTATCCCGGCGGGGTGGCGCTGCGGCTGGCACGAGTGAAGGCGTTTCGGCCGGACAAATCAGCCGCGCAGGCGGACACCATGGACAGCGTGCGCAAACTCTATGCCGCGCAGAGCGGCGTCGAGGCGCAGCTGTAATCATCTTTTCAAGGCCGCGAAAAAATCGCGTGCCGGTGTCGCCGATGTGCCGGACGCAGCAGCCGCGCCTTCGATCAACGCCTTGAGACGTCGCAGGTCCTGAGCGATCTGCACCGCCGGATTGCCGCCGAGCATCCGGGCAAGTGCGGCGCTGACGGGTTCCGAGGGCGCTGAGTATTCCAGATCCAAGTTGACGCGCGTGCCGCGGTCGTCCGGCAGTGGCGTAAATGCAATCACGCCATAGTGATTGACCGACGAGCCCGGCAGCGTACGCCAGGCAAGCAACCGGCCCGGCTGCGCGTCAACGATCTCGATGTCCCATTCGATCAGCAATCCCGCGGGCGCATTGATGATCCAGTGGGTCTTGCCCTTGCTGATCGGCTGAACCGCGCGTAGATGCGTGATGAATCGCGGCAGATTCTCCACGTCGCGCCAGAAGGCATATAGTTTGTCTGGCGAGCTGTCGATATCGATCTCGCAGTTCACCGAACGTGGCCCGCGAGCCCGCGCGACTGCATCGCGCCGGCTTTGCTGGGCCGCAAAGATATCGAGCGCTGTGATGCCTGCTATGGCGGTCGCCGCCAGCGCAGCACGAATCGGCCGCACACCTTGCGACCGCACCGCCGTTCCCAGCAGCGCGAGGTCAAGCGCATCGCCGGCAACGCGTGCCACGCTGAAGGTAGTCGGCGCGCGTCCGGACAACAGGCCGATCCCGTTAACGAGCTGGCGCAGGCCGCTCAGGCGGGTGACCACCGGCCGCTGCCGCACACCCTGAAGGTCGTGAAGTGCACGCGGCGCCAGCAATTCAGCAAGGCCTACGCCCACGCTCAGCCACCCCAATGCCATGTTGAGTTGGCGACTGCTGACGTCGAAGGCACGGTCGCGCACCGACGGCCGCACCGGAAAGTCTCGAAACGTTCGGGTCAAGTGTGCCGCGCGTTCATCCGCATCGTCCTTTGCGGGATGTGGCGGCACCTCGTCAATCTCGGTGACAGACATGCAGTAACGTAAATCCTCTGAAAAATCGGCCGCGGTGGAACTCAGGCGCGAGGTAAACCAACAGTGGGCAATGCGAGTTCCCCGTGACGTTAAATTACTGACTCCTCACTCGCAGCCTTGCCACCATGCAGTACCCTGTCGGCACTCTGTCGGCGCGGCATAGCCAATCAGCAAGGTGCTGAGGCGATGGCGTCGTCACGTTGCGATTATAAGGCTGCTTGCAGGTCTGGGCACCCGCTCCGGCAGGATGGCAGAATCACGTACTGTCCACGAATGTTCACGAGATTGCTGCGGTCATGACTCACACACGCTCATCGGCTCGCGCGCCTGCGATTTTTATCGGTCACGGCTCACCGATGAACGCCATCGAGAACAATCCTTACACTGCCGTATGGCGCTCCATCGGACAAACCATCGAGCCACCGCGCGCGATTCTTTCGATGTCTGCGCATTGGTACACACGCGGGACCGGCATCACGGCGATGGCGAACCCGCGCACGGTGCATGACTTCGGAGGATTTCCACAGGCATTGTTCGATACACAGTATCGTGCGCCCGGCGATCCACAGCTCGCGCGTGAGATCGCTGACTCTCTGACCCCATTGAAGGTGTCGCTGGACGAATCGTGGGGGCTGGATCACGGCACTTGGTCGGTGCTCGTGCACATGTATCCTGACGCGCGCATCCCGGTACTGCAGCTGAGTCTCGATGCGACTCAACCGGCATTGTTTCATTTCGAACTCGGGACGAAGCTGCGAGCCTTGCGCGAGCGCGGCGTAATGATCTTCGGCAATGGCAATATCGTGCACAACCTGCAGCGGGTGCAGCGCCGGCCGGACGCACCGGCGCCAGACTGGGCCACACGCTTCAACGATCGCATCCGTGATGCCGTATTGCGTGGCGACGATGCCACGGCAATCGACTATCACAGCGTCGGTGACGAGGCGATGCTGGCCGTACCGACACCGGAACACTATCTGCCTCTGTTATACGTGCTCGGCGCGAAGTATCCGGATGAGAAATTCGAAGTACTGACGGACGGCATCGAGCTGGGTTCGATCAGCATGCTGTCGGTCGGCGCGGGCGTCGCTCCCTCCATCACGGCGCACTGACGCGATACGCGACCGGAGATTTCGACTCCCATCTCCGACATATCAAGCTAGGGATAGCGAACAAGTCTCGAGTGATCTCGTCGCCAAGAATTCCTTATGCAGCTTCGCTGTTCGTCGGCCGCTCGGAGCATGTACAATTGCCACACGATTCATCGCGCGTGTGCAGCGACACTGCACCGAAGACCGCGATCAGGACCGGCTAGTCATCAAGCCTCCTGATTCATGGACCCGTTCGCCACGCAGTTCAACGGCCATGAATATTCCCGCACCTCTTGCGATCTCGCATTCATTGCCGGCTATTCCTGCCGGCGGCCGACTTGCGCGCACCTCGCACCCCGAATTGTCCACGGAAACAGGATTCCACCAAGGCCAGATCTACGCATGACACACATTGAGCATGAACGATCACTCGACGCAGTTCGTCCGCAGCGCGACCAGTGCGGGCATTGATTTCACGATTACCGATCTCGAAGTTGCCTTCGCGCTGATGCAAACCGCATTGACCACAACCGATTCGGAGCTCGCGTTGCGTACCTACAACCATGCCGTGCGGACGCTGGCGGAGACGCGCGAATTGCTCGGCCGCGCATCGCCGACCGAAGAGCAGCGCAGCAAACTCACTGCAGCGATGGCAGCGCTGGAAGAGCGGCTGTCTGTCTTTCGGACAAGAAGCCCCTGACCTGCAATGGCATCAATTCAATTGCTCAGTTGAAAGCCTTGGTCACGACCTGGGACAGTGCACTTTCGGCGCCACCCGCCGTGAATGCCTTGATAGCGAAGTAGTAAGTGCCGGACGGGAAGTTGTCGAGCGTATAGGTGCTGGCAGTCGCGTTGTCGATGCGCACGGTCTGATCGAGTGATGCCTGCGATGTGCCATAGACGATCGTGAATCCGGCCAGATCGCTCAGCGCGCTGCCATCCGTATTCTCAGTCGGGGCAGACCAGGTCAACTTCGCGGAGTTGACCGTCGGGTTCGTCACGGCAATCGAGAAGGCAGGCATCGCGGTGGTCACGGCACCATCGTTGACGCTGATCACGATGTTCGCGAAGGTGCCGGCAGCTGTCGGCGTGCCCGCCAGCTGGCCCGTCACGGTGCTGAACGTAGCCCACGCGGGCTTGTTCTGAATCTGGAAAGCCAGCGGATCGCCATCCGGATCGCTAGCCGCAGGCTTGAATGAATACAGACTGTTCACGGTGACCGACGCAATGGTCGAGCCGGAAATCTTCGGCGCACTATTCTGTTCCGCGGCAGGTGTTGACTCCGGTGCAGTGACCGGATCAGGTGTTGACGTGGCTGCCGGCGCAGACGTGACGACCGGTGTGCTGGATGCCGACGTAGCGATCGGCGCGCTCGAACTGCTGCCGCCACCACCGCTCTTGCAACCGGCCAGCGTGGCACTCACGCAGAGCAGCAACGCGAGAGAAGAAAACACGGAACGAGTGGTAGTAGTGCGGCAGTTCATTTGGCGTCCTCGCACTGCCCGGTGTCTTGATACACCCGTGACAGCACATTGCTGGTGATCCCAGGCATGGACGCACTGCCGCCATTCCGCACGAGCGGCTGGCGATGCTAACGAACGATTCGCTCAGACTCAGGATTCTGCGCCTTGAGCAATGTCGTCCGGCAACCCCGCTATCTTCACGATGAAGACCGGAGGCTTTGCGTCCCCGCCTCGCGGCGGGTTTGCCCATGTAGAAACGCTCGCAATCGATGCAACGTTTCGATGGCTGCAGTTAACAATGATCGAACGGCGCAGACAACATGCAAAAAAGTAAAAGCCGTCGAAATTCTGTGACGCAGGCAACAGAACCCAGTATGCAGGAGAGAGCCTTAAGCGCTGCTTGAGGCTTGGCCTTACAGAGATGTCATACACGCAACCTCGTGGCGGTGCGTATCCCCCTTCGCCGGCCGCGAACACGGCTGCGCCCACATCGAATTATGTCTGGCGCAAGCAGTCCAGCGACGTGGGAACCAGCCACATTCGATCGCAGTGTCAGCTATCCGAGCGGACCATAAACAGATCGTTGGCGAAGTCGCCATACCAGCAGCCTGTCGGACTGAAGGTTGATCTACTGCGGCGGTGTCAGCTTACGTCCATTTTTCCGATCCTTCTCGTTAAATAGCCCCCATTGAATTGGACCAGGGCTATTCGCCTCCAACGAT
>JAIBJL010000127.1 GCA_020029545.1 Gammaproteobacteria bacterium | reverse complement strand
TGTTCTATCTCACCGACCACTACCGCAACTATCCGATGGTGCTGATTCGTCTTGAGCGTATTCGCCATGAGGCATTGATCGATCTGGTGCAGCGGGCGTGGCGCATGCGGGCACCGCCACGGATGGTGCGGGAATTCGACGCCACGGCGAAGTCTTAGCTCGGCCGATCTGTGCTCCAGACAGGCCTGGCACTTCCTATATCTGTAGGTCGGGCTTCAGCCCGACATCTGCAAGTCGGGTTGAAACCCGACCTACAAGGTGTGCCATGCGTCGCCGCTTCCTGATCGCCACCATGCCGGTCGGGACACGCGCCGTTCGTGCCGCTGGTGCGCGATCGTCAGCCGGTTACGCAGGCGGTCGGCCGAACAATCGATCCATATCGTTCGCATCCAAGGGACGCCATTGACCGGGTGCCAGATCGCCGAGATCGAGCCCGCCGACATGACTGCGATGCAGCGTTTCGACATGATTGCCGACAGCCGCGAACATGCGTCGTGCCTGATGATAGCGGCCTTCGGTTAGCGTGAGGCGTGCATGCCGCGAGTCGACCACTTCAAGCGCTGCCGGTGCGAGCGGTGACTTTTCCGATTCCAGCAGCAACTCGCCGCTGGCGAATATCTGCGCTTCGTCGCCGCGCAGATCGCGGGCGAGCGTCGCTGCGTAGATTTTGGCGATCTGCGATTTGGGATGCACGATGCGATGCAATAGCGCACCGTCATCCGTCAGCAACAGGAGCCCAGTCGTGTCGCGATCGAGCCGGCCCACCGTCGACAAGACGGGTGAGCGTTGCAGATAGCGCGGCGGAAACAGTTCGTAGACGACGGCGCCCGGATCTTTGGTGGAGCAGGTATAGCCTGCAGGTTTATGCAGCATGAGCAGCATGCCGGCCGGTGGGTCCAGCGGTTCGTTGTCGATACGGATCTGGTCGTGACTCACCTTGTCGTCGGCATACAGCACCTCGCCTTGTGGATCGGTAATGCGGCCTTCGCGGAACATCAGTGCGACCTGTTTGCGACTGCCGTAGCCCAGATTCGCGATCAGCTTGACGAGTCTCATCGAATGCTCCGCGGTGCGTAACCTGCGCGAATCGCTTCGATGATCTTGAAGCCATGTTCCTGCGCCAGCGTGCGTACGCTGCCGAAGCTCGCGTTCAATACCGATTCGTACGGCAGGTGCCGGTTCGCCACCAGCAGTAAACGACCGCCGGGTCGCAGGGCAGCGGCGGCGGCCGTGATGAAGCGCCGACCGATATCGGGACGATCTTCGCGCGTGCCGGTGTGAAAGGGTGGATTGGTCACGATCACATCGTAAGTCTGTGGCAGACCCGTCGTGACGTCATGCCAGCGATACGTCAGCGTGACACGCGCTTCGAACCCGGCAAGGTTGATACGCGCCAGATCCAGCGCTCGTGCCTCAGCTTCGTAGGCGTCCAGCGCGGTGATGCCGGGGCAACGTGTCAGCAACTCGGCGCTGAGATATCCGAAGCCTGCTCCCAAATCCGCTGCGCGACCGGTCAGGGCGGACGGCAGATGCCGCGCCAGCAATGCCGAGGCCGGATCGATGCGGTCCCAGGCGAACACACCGGGGCGGCTCATGAAGCGACCGTCGGCAATCGGCTGGACGGCGTCGAAATTCCGCCACTGCTTTGCCAGCTCGATGTCATGTGCGCCATGCAAAGGGCCAGTCCAGAACGCGCGGCACTTGTTCTTTGTCAGCGTCGTGATCTCGCCTGCGAGTGCACCGAGATCGGCCTCGCTGGAGCGCGCACCTTCGTTGTTGCCGGCACAGGCGAGCACGCGGCCACCCGGTGCTGTCATGGCGACGGCGCGGGTCATCAGCGCGCGGGCCTCATCGCGTTGCCGAGGCGGCAGCAGCAACACCAGCGCATAAGTCTGCGCGGCGTGTTCGGTGGAGACGAGAGTAAAACCGGCGCGCTGCAAAGCATCCGCCTCCGGCCGGAAACTCTGTTCGCAAACCAGGTTCGGCAACGCTTGATTACGCAGCGCGCCGCCATCGCGAGCCCGCAGGAACAGGGCGCCGGACTGTGGCCAGGCCAGCGCGCCATTGCTGAAAGGCAGCAGCAGTGTGTCGAGTGCGGGATCGTCGGCGTGGCTGGACATGCAAAGGGTATTCGACAGCAAACCGCTAGTCTAAGCGCGGAACGGCTGCGATTGCTGGCCGGGATCGCCTGCTTTTCGAGACTGTCGCTTTTCCATGGGCACAGCTACGGGCCGGGGGCGTGCTTACTCTGTCCATGCCAAGAGACTAGCCGCATCGTGCTACGCGGGACCCCTCAGGGCCTGCGTCGCACGGGTGGTTCACACTCCCTGCGTGACGACGGTGTGATTCGTCGCAGAACCGGTACTTGTGCACGGTAGTGTCATCGAGCGCTCGCGCATCATTCGGCGATGTCGATTGCGCTTTCAAGACGTGGCGGCCTGCCAGCACCTACCGCAGCAGGTGTCCGTCCGCTGTTACAGCGGCGCCGTGCTTCACTGTCTCACGGACTGTGGTTCGGCATGGTGCTGTTGTGTATCGCTGCTTGCCAAGTCCATGCAGCGTCCGATACCTCGATGTCGTTTGTCGCTGCACAGATCGCCGCGCATCCGGGTGAGAGCGGTGCCTATGTGCTCGATACCGGTGATGAAGCATTGACCGCTCGCGCCTGGCTCACGACACACGCGCAGCGCACATTGGATGTGCAGTACTTCATCTGGAGTACTGACAATATCGGCATTCTCGCGGCAGAGGCTGTGCTGCGCGCGGCGGAGCGTGGCGTACATGTACGCATCATCGTCGACGATCTGTTGATGGACGCACCGGATACCACCTTGCTGGCACTGGCGCGACATCCGCTGATCGATATCCGCATCTACAATCCAAAGCATTCAGTGTCCGTCACTTTGCCGCGTCGGCTGCTGAATCTGCTGACGGATTTTCGCAATGCCAACCAGCGCATGCACGACAAGATGTTCATCGTCGATGGGCAGGTTGCCATCACCGGTGGGCGCAACATGGCGGCGGAATATTACGACTACAGTCACGAGTACAATTTCCGCGATCGCGATGCGTTGCTCGCCGGTGACGTGGTCCGTTCGATGCAGACCAGCTTCGATCGATTCTGGCGGAGTGAACTGACGCAACCGGTGGAGATGCTGCTTGAGGGCAACGCTGCCGCGCAGTTCAGCAAGGCAGAGCTGACTCGTATCTATCGCGAACTGCACGCCTACGCGGCATCTCCGGAGAACTATTCTGTCCAGGTTCGATCCGCCATCGAAGCGGCGCCGACGGCGTTTCCGCGTCTCGCGGCTGCAACCGTGTGGGGCAAGGTCGAGTTTGTCGCCGATCGACCTGGCAAAAACCATGCGCGATCAGTATCGAGCGGCGGCGGGCTCTCGACACTGGCTTTGTCCGACCTGATTCGAGGTGCACGCCGCACGATCGCGATCCAGTCGCCGTACCTGGTGATGTCCGATGAAGCACAGCGACTGTTCGCTGCAACGTGTGCACGCGGCGTGCAGATTCGCATCAATACCAACTCGCTGGCATCGACCGATAACATGCAGGCCTTCAGCGGCTATCGCAATCAGCGCGATGAGCTGCTCGGCATGGGATTACAGATCTACGAATATCGCCCCGATGCGAAGAATGCCCGGCAGGTATTCGAACGTGAGCTGGCAGCCCGTGGGGGTGCGAATACCGCGGTCGAACCCATCCACGGCTTGCACGCTAAGACGATGGTCGTGGATTCCGAGCATGTGTTCATCGGTACGTTCAATCTGGACCCGCGCTCCGAGAACCTGAACACCGAGACCGGTGTCATCATTCACAACGCAACGCTGGCTCGTGCGGTCGAAACAGCGATGGATATCGACATGCAGCACGGCAATAGCTGGAGCGCGGCGCTCGACGATCCGGATCGGAACGTTTCCTGGCTGCGTCGTGGTCAGGTGCGTTTCTGGCAGCTCATGCCTATCCGTTCACTGCTTTAGGTCGATGTCTGATCAGGGCGTGAGCAGACGGGCCAAGCGACGCATTAGAATTTTGGCTCGCGATACTGGGTGGCACAGATGGTCGGCATCATGCGATTCGAGCGGGTCATTCTCGCGGTTCCGATCCTGGCGCTGACTGTGCTGCAGAGCACGGCGGTACAGGCGCAGATCTATACCTGCCGCGCCGCAGATGGCACGCGGATATTCTCCGACGAACACTGCGGACCGGATGCCAAAGTCGTACCGGGCATCGATGGCAGAAAGCGACCCGCCGCCAAGAGTGCAACAGTAACCAGGACGCCGGTGCCCGCCAGGGAGCCGGCCGATCTGGACGCGTTGTTGCAGCAATGCGATCGCGGCATCGTGTCCGCGTGCAATGAATGGACGCGCGGCGGCGGACCGAATCACTTGCGGGAGAAAGAGCGTATGGCGCAACAATCGTGTGATGCGGGTTCGCTGGTGGCCTGTGAAGAACGCTACTGTGTGGATGGTGCTTCCGCGCAATGTCGTACGCGAGTCATGAAGGCCGCCAAGCTGTCGGGGGCGACCTGGTACTTGCGCGGTGAGGCCAGGCAGGGCAACGACGCGACCCGTTATGACGTACGCTGTATTTGGGAAGGGGTGCGCGACACCCGCGATGTCGCGGTCCTTTGTGCTGCCACGGCCGGTCCGCAACGCTGCTCCGATGCCGGACGAACCCTGTTCTTCGCGCGGCTGGATGCAGCCGCTGAGAGTTATTGCGCACGACGCTGAGGACCAGCGGCAAACTCTGCAGCGAAGCAAGCGGTCGCAGGGTTCAAGCAGGATTTCCGCGGCGCAAGTGCGCGTATACAATCGGCGACGCTAGCAAACAATAGCTGAGTCAATGCATGTCACGCTGGAAAGCATCCGGTCTTTATCTGCTCGTCTGTGCGCTGGTCGCCTGCGCGGTGCTGGCCTTCATGCGGCTGGTGTGGTTCCCCGGACCGTTGTTCCAGTTGAGCGGCGGCAGCGGACTGCTGCTGATTCTGGTCGGCGTCGACGTCGTGCTCGGGCCGTTGCTCGTGCTCATCGTTTACAAGCAGGGGAAAAGCAGCCTGCGCTTCGACCTGGCCGTGATTGCAGCGCTGCAATTGTCGGCGCTGGGTTATGGGCTCTACACCGTATCGCTGGCACGCCCGGTCTACATGGTATTCACCGTCGACCGTTTCTGTGTCGTCACGGCGAAGGATCTCGATCCGGCGGATCTGGCGCAGGCGACCAACGAGCAGTTCAAGCGAGTGCCTTGGGGCCGGCCGCAATACGTTGGCGTGGCAAGACCGTCAGACAGGGTCGCGGCCGATAAGGTGCTGATGTCTGCGCTGTCGGGCAAGGATCTGCAAAACTTTCCGCAATACTACGTCGACTACGAATCCTTGAAGGCGGAAGCACTTAAACGCGCGCTGCCTCTCGACAAGATCCATAAGCGTGCCCCGGCGGTGGTCGACCAGGCATTGAGCAACCTAGGTCGCGCAGCGTCATCGGCCAGGTATCTGCCATTGCAGGCGGCGAAAGGGGATGGTGCCGTGCTCATCGATGCGACCACGGCGGCGGCGCTGCAGATCGTTCCGGTCGATCCCTGGTAGACCCATGCAGGACTGGGTAGTTCGAGCAATGCAGCGCTGGCCGAACGTGCCGGCGCTATTCGGCTGGCTGGGGTTGGACCGGCGCGGCCGCTGGCTGATCAAGGACGAACTCATCAGTCATCCGCGCATCGTGAATGCCATCAATCAGAACTACGCTGCGGACGAGCACGGTCGCTGGTATTTTCAGAACGGTCCGCAGCGCGGCTACGTCCGATTGGAGTCCGCACCGCTGATGCTGCGCGTCGAGGCCGATCGATTGATGACGCACACCGGCCGTGAGGTCAGGCAGCCGACGGCGGCCTATCTCGATGAGGACGGTGCGGTGCTGCTCGCGACCGAGCATGGACCGGCGGAAATTGCCGCCAGCGATCTCGACTGGATACTGCAGCGACTGCAAGTCGACGGCCGCGAACTCCACGAGGACGAACTGGTTGCAGCCCTGGTGGAGCCCTCCGGAACTCGGACGCGTCTGATGCTCGATCTCAACGCATCCACACTGCCGGTCATCCGGCTTGATGCCGACGCAGCGCCGGACTGTCTGCACTTCGTCCGCGATCCGCAGCCGTACGAAGGGGAAAAGGTCTCGACACGCGCAATGGATTGAATGCGCGCGTCGCGCGAATTACTGTACCCGCCACGTACCTTCGCCTGAACGGCATGCACGTTGTTCGGAGGTTCGAGATTTGCCGCCGCGATTCGCCGTGAGTCTGTAGTTGCGACACTCGTCGCCGCGCTGGAACACTCCGAGCGGTTCGATGAGATAGCTCACGCCGGTCCTGTCGTTGATCCAGCGCACCTTCTGGCCCGGCTGGCCCAGTTCCAGCGCATGGCCTACGCAACCACGATCTGCATCGTCAAGATCGGCTCCGATTTCGCGACCGACGACCGCACCAAGCACCGAGCCCACGATGATTGCCACGGTGCGATTCGAACCTTCACCGATCTGCGATCCCACCGCACCACCGACCACCGCGCCGAGCACTGTTCCTATTTCCTTGCGATGACAGTTGCCTTCGAGGACGCCATAGTCGCGCTCCCAGGTCCGGCCGGTATAACCCACGTACTGCGGATCATGTTTCTTGCGCCAGCCATGGGCTTTTGCATGATCCGGCGGATCGGCGAGAACCGATGCGCTGAAGAGCACCGCTGTCGCGGTCAGGAGGGTCGTCGCGGTGCGGAAAAAATTGGCAAGCATGAGAACTCTCGAGTGCGGTGATGACCGTTTGTCACGAGTCTTATAAGTCAGTCGCTACCGAAAATAAGGAGAACGGCATCACATCCCTGGCGGTCGTCGGATATTCCCGACAGGGAGTCAAACTGCGGGCATCGACGACATGATTGACGCGATGTCAGGAAGCGATCGCCCCTGACCTCTGCCGCGTTGTCGCCAGGCTGCCCCGATCGCAATGATATTGCCTGCATGGAACTTGATCGGCTTTGTCGGGATCGAGTCGAAAGATTGGAGGCCGAAGCTGCCGTAGGGATCGCTCCGCGTCCGGTCGCATACCGCTCGCCAATCACCAGGATACGCAACCCGCGCCGTTTCGTTTGCTGCGCGAGGGGCTCTGCTACTATCGCTGCCTGTTTTTAAAGCCGTGGCTCGATCCATTAAAGCCGTGGTTCGATCCATTCAGGCGGGAGGTAGTGGGGTTTGACAACGACAAACAAATCGCAGATGAGCGAGCCCGAAGCGCGCACCACAAATAGCATGGCCTGGGTGGAGAGGCTGGCAGCGTTCACGGAACGCGTGGTGCCGGACGCGATCAGTACTTCGATATTGTTGATGGTAGCGCTCATCGCTGTGTCGCTGGGTATTGGCACACCCATGTCGGTCACGATGGATGCCTATTACCGGGGCCTGTGGAGTCTGCTGGCGTTCACGATGCAGATGACTCTGATCCTGGTCCTGAGTCTCATCCTCGGTGCCACGCCTTTCTTCAAACAGCTCATCGTTTCGCTGTCGCGCCTGCCTCGCAGCGTGCCTCAGGTTGTCACCGGTGCAGTGCTCACATCGGGCGCAATTGCCTACTTGAACTGGGGACTGTCCGTTGCGCTTGGGCCCGTGGTGGCGATTCATTTCTGCCGCCAGGCCGAAGCGAAGGGGCTACGCATCGATTTTCTTTTCATGATGGCAATCGTTGCGGGCGCGGGCGCGATCTGGCAATTCGGTCTCTCGGGCAGCGCGCCATTGCTCATGGCGACGCCGGGACATTTTCTGGAGAGCACCACCGGCATCATGCCGCTCAGCACCACGATCTGGGCGCCTGCCACGATCGTCTTGGTCGTGTCGTTTCTCATCGTAACCATCATCGCCGGCGTGATATGGATGCCAAAGAAGGTGCGTCCGATCTCGGAGTTTGCCGACGCCGAGGCGAGCGTCGTCGAATCCGCGCCGGAAGGACCTACGGGCCCGCGCACGACGGCGATCTGGATGGAGCACAGCCGGTGGGTCGTAGCGCCTTTGATTCTTATGCTGCTGGCATGGCTGTACGTGCATTTCGCCGTGAAGCAGTTGAGTCTCGACATCAATTCGATGAACACCATCCTGCTGACGCTGGGTGTGATTCTGCATGGCAACATTGCGCGCTTCACGAACGCGGTGCGCGAAGCCGTCGGTCTTGCCTGGCCAATCGTGCTGCTGTATCACCTGTATGCAGGCGTTGCCGGCCTGATTCAATTCACGCCAGTGGGCGGGTTCATGGTCTCGGTGTTCGATCCCATCATGACGCCTTACACTTTTCCCGTGCTGATCGTGCTGGTCAGTGCACTGGTGTCGTTCTTCATTCCGACGAGCGGCGGCCAGTGGTTGATCCAGGGTTTCGTGACTGTGCAATCTGCCCAGGCCGTGGGTCATACGGCTCAGCGCGGTTTGCTGGCGCTCGGCGTCGGCGATCACATGGGCAATCTGCTGACGCCGTTCTGGGCGGTGGTGGGTGCGAGCATTGCGCGCGTCGACTTTCGCCTGATGTTCGGATACCGGCTTATTTTCGCGGGCATCTGGTTCGTGATGGGTACGCTGGCGTTTACATTCCTGCCATGTTGATACGGGCACTGAGGCGAAGTACGACTGCGCAGTGCGAATCAGTGCGAATCGATGCTGCCTGCGGTCGAATTCGAACGATCAGACGTAATCCGTCCTTGCCGGATTGTGTGAACCAAGACACGCAGCAGAGCTGCCGCTAGCGGACAATCGCCGCCCTCTGAGGGATGGGCAGGCGAGCAGCAATGATGCGGCAACAGGAAAAGAATTCAGTATCGATCAGTGAGGGGTTGCCGACGGCAACCGCGGCGACAGATCTGTCGGCCGCGGAAGTCTATATTGACGATGAGTGGCTTGAGGCATTGCTCGATAACCTCGCTCTGGTAAACCTTTCGCGCGCGCAGTGCGTGGCACTGATCGAACAGATCGAGGCGATCGAGCGCAGTGAACCCGCCGCGTCTATCGGTGAGCCGGCGTTCTCGTCCGTATTTGGACGGTCGCTGATAGCGTCATACCGATCGGCAACACCCAAGATAGTGGTTGGCGGACAGTTTACCGCCGAGTTCAACGACTACGAGATGCGTGCCCCGTCCGCCATGACGCCAGAAAACGTGTGCGATACGATCGAACGGGCCGCGCGGCGGTTGCGCTCGCGCGGTCATATTGCAGCCGTGCGCCAGATCGTGTTCTTCATTTCCACCAACATGGAAGAGGTGATCGATGAATCGGACGAAGACTAGGCGCCTGTCGTGGCCCCCGGTTTCTGGCGCTGGAGGGGTGTACGCCTGCGGGCAATGGGCGCTGATTGCGCGAACGGCGCGGTGAGCATCGGGTCGGGCCACTGGGCAGAACGCAGGCGCGGCTCCGGACATTCCGAAGCAGATCACTGGAAACGTTGATACGGTCAGGCGACGCATAAGTGGCAGATCAGGCATTGCTGGCGATACGCTGAGTTGAACTCGAAGCTGTACTCGAAGTCGTACTCTGCGTCGGTTGTTCGGCCCGAGGTAGAACCGCGGAACTGCGAGGTTCGTGCTGCTAGAACCGGCTACGTTGGGATGCTTAAGATTTCGGGACGGCAGGCTTTGCAGCACGCTGCTCGGACAGGAGAGTTTAGTGATCAAGGTCGAGTCGCAACGGCGTGTCGCATTTACCCGCAGGTTTGCCGGTATCGCAATGGTGTTGCTGCTGGCGGGTTGCGGGGAAACCACCGTGACGACCGAGCTGGCAGTGGAATTACCTGCCGATCCCGACATTCAGCGGGTACAGGCCAGTATCACAGGGCTTGAGTTTCTCGACAGCGATGGTTCGACGACGACACTGGAATTCGACGAAGCGGAAGCGGTGGTGCTCACCAGCTATGCCGATGGCGGTACGTTGCGTCTGTTTACCGATGAGGAGCTGCCGGAGGGTGACTACACCGGAGTGCGCCTGTTGTTCGACGACGAAGAGGAGGAGAACGGTTCTCTCATCGATGCGAGCGGGGCCCAGTTCCCGATCATCGCCAGTGGCGGCGACTACGCCGCAATCGATGTGTCGGTCGACGCCAGTGACGACGATAACGGTATCAGTATCGGCAACAGCGACAGCAATGTCTCGCTGACGCTCACATTGGACCTGCGACAGTCGCTGACGTTCGACGATGACGACGATCAATACACGCTGACTCCCGTGCTGCGCTCGGTTCCGACCGATGACGCCGGCAGTATTCAGGGTGCCATCGATGCCACGTGTTCCTCCAACAGCAGGCTCGATACCATAGCGGCGGTATATCTGTTCCAGGGTGAAGGTGCCACGCCCGACGATCGTGATGGCAACGGTGTCGAGCCGTACGCAACCACGCCGGTGATTTTGAATACAAACGGCACATTCTCTTATGCGTTTCGCTTTCTTCCCGAAGGGGATTACACGATCGCGCTGGCCTGTGCGGGCAACGAAGAAGATCCGGTCGAAAACGACGATCTCGATTTCGAGAACGGGGAGGATGTCATGTTGGATGAAGGCGAGACGCTGACTCACAGCATCTAAGTCAAGGACGCTCATCGAGCTGCCGGACTCGACGCGGCTGTTCGCGTGCGCAAGCGACCGCTGGCACGGGTGGATGTCGGGGCAGGGCGTCAGTCGCACGCTGACCTGTCGCGCCTATGAGTTGTGCCACAATGCCCGGCGTATGACGCACTCAGCCACTTCCGCCACAGCCAGGTTCGTCGACGCTGGCGCGTTCGGTGCCTGGCTGGCCCGGGCGCGAGATGCGTTGCGCGGCCAGGGCGGTTCCGACGTGCCGTGCGGCGATTGCAACGGATGCTGTACTTCGGGTTATGCGATTCAGGTGCGTCCTGACGACACGCGAACGCTGGCGAGTGTTCCGGCCCGTGTGCTCATGCCTGCCCCACGGCTGCCGCCGGGCAATGCCATGATGATTCCTCACCGTAACGGTCATTGCCCGATGTATGTCGGCGGGCAGTGCTCGATCTATCGCAATCGACCGCAGACCTGTCTCGACTACGATTGTCGGATTTTCAGTGCTGCTGGCATTGCTGCCGGTGGGCCCGACAAAGTCGTGATCAATCGACGCGTCGACGAATGGCGATTCGACTATCCCACCGAGGCTGATCGCTGTGCCCATCGGGCGGTGCAGGCGGCGGCAGCGTTCATCCGCGATCACGGCGCAAGCTTTCCAGGCAAGCGCGTGCCGACCGCGCCCACCGGTATTGCAGTCCTCGCGGTCAAAGCCTACACCGTGTTTCTCGATGTCGATGTCGCAACCCGCAGTGCGGAGGAGTTGGCTGCGGCGATCGTTCGAGCGAGTCGTGACTTCGACTAGCAGCCTGTCGGACTGAAGTGATCGTAGCGAGGCGCGTGGCAGCTGGAGGACAGTTTTTCGATCGTTGGAGGCGAATAGCCCTGGTCCAATTCAATGGGGGCTATTTAACGAGAAGGATCGGAAAAATGGACGTAAGCTGACACCGCCGCAGTAGATCAA
>JAIBJL010000126.1 GCA_020029545.1 Gammaproteobacteria bacterium | reverse complement strand
CCCCTCATATCCAGTGCATTGCGTAAGGCGATACCCGTGTAGGATGCGCAAGGCGCCCGGGTTCGTTGAACCGCGGGTCCACGCCTTGCGTTGATCGCTTGAGCTATTACGATCAGGAGATCTGCGATGTCGGAAATTGCCGAAAACGCTGCTTATGTACGCAGCTCACGAACCGACGGATTGATCGGCAGCAAAGCAGGTGCGGACGTTGCCTCGCCACCCGCGAAACAGATGTGGAAGCTGCTGGCCACGCCCCAGACGGTGGAGTCCTTAAGTCGGGCCCTGTCGAAAGAACAATCCACCTCGACGGTTAGCCGTCAAGGGATCGTCGCGGCCCTTGAACGGTTGCTGGCGCGAGACATGATCGAGCTTTCGCCGGATGCATGACAGAGACATCTGTCCGGCGGTCGCCGAAGCTGCAAGCGTCCACCGCGGCGGTCGCAGCATGACAAAAAGGTGACGTCGGGGTTGAGCGACGCGTGAGCTGAAGCCGGTGAATGTCCTATAGTAGCTACATGTCAGAGTCCGGCGATTTCAAACTGAGGGGCGAGTTCATTGCGCTCGATGCGCTTCTTAAGACCACTGGTCTTGCGAGTAGTGGCGGTGAAGCCAAGGCGATGGTGGCAGCGGGACGAGTGCTGGTGGATGGCAAGCCTGAATCGCGCAAGCGCTGCAAAATTCGCGTCGGGCAGATTGTTTGCCTGGAGGGTGCAGCAATTCGCGTGGTGGCCGGCAATGGCTAAGCTCGATGGACGCGCTTAGCGTTTGCGGGGTATCGCCATGAGCTGGTCGGCGACGCAATACGTCCGCTTCGAGGCTGAGCGCAATCGTCCGGCAATCGATTTGCTCGCGCACATTCCATTGGAGACGGTTGCGACAGCGATTGATCTCGGTTGTGGCCCCGGTAATTCGACGGAGCTGCTTCGAGCCAGGTATCCGAAGGCGACTCTCTCGGGCATCGACAGTTCCCCGGAGATGATTGCAGCCGCTCGTAAACGGTTGCCTGATATCCACTTCGAGGTGGCCGATATCTCGGCATGGAAAGCGGCGCAACCGTTTGATGTCATCCTTGCGAATGCAGCGCTGCATTGGATTCCCGACCATCAACACCTGTTTCCGATACTCATCGACAAACTGGCGCCCGGCGGCTGCTTCGCGGCGCAACTGCCGGACAATCTCGATGAACCTGCCCACCGGTTAATGCGTGAGATCGCCGCGGACGGTCCATGGGCAAAGAAGCTGGCAGATGCGACGGACAAACGTGCGCCGCGCCGCGATGCGCATTGGTACTACGGCGTACTGCAAGGCAGCGTCGCGACCATGGATATCTGGCGCACGACATATCACCATCAGCTGGCTGGGGGTACCGCCGACATCGTCGAATGGTTCAAGGGCAGCGGACTGCGTCCGTTTCTCGACCCACTCGATGCCCAGGAGCGAGTCGAGTTTCTCGCCCGCTACCGGGCGGCGATCGATCGTGTCTATCCATCGTTTGCCGATGGCAGTGTGCTGCTGCCATTTCCGCGGCTGTTCATCGTTGCTTGCCGCTAGCAGCCTGTCGGACTTAGGATGGATCTACTGCGGCGGCGGCAGCCGGGTCCATTTTTCCGATCCTCCTCGTTAAATAGCTACGGCTATTCGCCTCGGAGAAACGAAAAACTGTCCTGCATCTGCCACCGCCTCGCTACGATCACCTAAGCCCGACAGGCTGCTAGTGCCGTTGCGTCGGGCAATCGCCGCGACGTGTCGATTACGCGCGTTCGTAGATATTGGCCACCGCGCCGCCAGGAAACGTCGTAGAGCTGACAAGCCGCAAGGCCTGCATTCCCGCAGCGCCGAACAGCGGCAGTCCCTGACCCAGTACGACCGGGTGCACCAGCAGGCGATACTCGTCGATCAAATCGCGTTCCACGAGACTGCGGGCGAAACTGGCACCGCCGTGCGCAAGAATGTATCCGCCCGGGAGTTGGCGCAGTCGACCGATGTCGGCCACGAGATTGCCGCTGGCGATCTTCGCATTCGCCCAGGTATCGGCATGCGCCGATACTGTGCCGGAAGGCAACCATCCTTGTGCTGTCTTGGCACGAGTTGCGTCTGCCAGCGCGGTTGTCGTTTGAGCGGCGCTGTCTTTTACCGCCGCGCCGCGCTTTGAAAACACGACCTTTGGGATCTGGTTCATCGACGCGGCGAAGGGTTCTGTCGAGGTCGGCCAATACGCTTTCATGTCGTGATAGGTACGGCTGCCCATGATATGGACACCGGCATCGGTTAGCGTCTTCACGGACCAGTCAGTGGCTTCGCTGTCGTAGCTGTCGAAGATCCAGCCCATCTCGCCATTTGGGCCACCGACGAAGCCGTCGATGGATAAGGACATCTTGAGGATAAGTTTTCGCATGTTTGCTCAAGCGTAACGATAGTCGCCGCGCCGGGTCACTGCTGCGGCGTCAGTGCGCTGTGTATACAGTCAAGGTTTGATCTGGGATATCAGTGCGAGGGTGCGAGATTCCAGATCCTTAAAGAAAGCCATCCATTCCTCGGTGCCGTCCGGATGCTTGTGAATCATGTGTGGCGCGTTGATGAACTCGACGCCGCGATTCTGCAGGCGTCAGCAGGTCATCATACGGTGGACGGCCCTTGCCGCGATGTTGCATTAGGCGATGCTAACGCAGGCGAGTGCGATTTTCCCTCCCCCTTAACTGCCTCAGGCGATCGAGTGCTCCACCGGTATCGTGCCGCAACTCACCGGCAGGCCGCAGATTGCCGCAACCTGCTTCTCTACAGTCGCATCTCAATTCGCGAACCCCGCAATCTTGCGGACGACTGTCGTCGAAGGAGAGTGTCATGTTTTCGCTCACCGAATTGAGCCGCAGCACTCAGCGCGCGATCTGCCTGCTGGTCGCGGCTGTTGTCGTTGCGGCCAGCCTGACATTGGGTGTCGTTGGCGCGCAGCACGCCCAGCACGATGATTATTCTGTAACCATCACCCAGCTTCAATAATCGCGCTTGCTTGCCGGCGCTACGATACAGCGCCGACGTCATAGTTTCCGCGTGAGCTGCGGCGATCGAACGCAGTGTAGATTCTGGATGGGTGATGCGTGGGACAGTGCGTACCGCGATTGCCATCACCGCAGGGTACAGCCACGCATGAGGCCGCCGACGCTGAAATCCCGAATCCCGTTCCTCAGCGCGCTGCCTGTGCGGCAATCGGGCGAAATCCACCGCCCAGCGCCTTATACATCGACAGTAGCGAAGTCGCGGTCTGTGTTTCCGTACGCGCCAGGCGATCTTCGGCTTCCAGCAGGGTGCGTTCCGCATCGAGTACGGTGAGGAAGTCGGCCGCACCGTTGTCGAAACGGGCGCGCGCGAGCATTGCGGCATTCGCCGACGCGCTGGCGCTGTCGCGCAGGTGTTCCTGCTTCGCGAGGCTCTTCACATAGTCGGTCATGCTGGCGTCGGTTTCCTCCAGCGCGCGCAGCACGGTCTGTTCATAGCGGGCGAGCGCACCGTCGGCGGCTGCTTCACGCTGTCTGATTCGCTGACGCACGCGACCCAGATCGAAGGCTGCCCAACGAATGCTCGGTCCGAACGTATAGCTTTCGCTCGACGCATTGCCGAGATCGCCACTGCCGACGGCGTCGAAACCCCAGCTGCCGACCAACGAAATGCGCGGAAACAGATCGCCGACCGCCACACCGATGCGCGCCGTCGCGGCTGCCAGTTCTTGTTCGGCAATCCGGATGTCAGGTCGACGACGCAGCAGCGCTTCGGGCGTACCGATCGGTTGAGTCGACGGTAGCGCAGGTAGCGGACGCGCCGAACTCAACTGTTCGAGCAACTTCTCCGGTGAGTTGCCGGTCAACACACCCAGGCGCAGAATCGAACGCGTCACCGTGGCTTCGAAATCCGGAATCGTCGCAAGCGTTGCACTCAGTTGTGCGCGCGCTCGCGAGGTGTCCAGTTCGGTACCCCGGCCGGCGTCGAGTCGCGCCGTCACGAGTTGCAGGCTGTTGCGCTGGTTCGCCGTGTTACGAATCGCCACGTCGAGTTGATGTTGCGCGCCGCGCAGGTCGAAGTAGTTGCGCGCGACTTCGGCCGTGACGCTTACCTGCGCATTCTCGACGCCGGCCAGCGATGCATTCACTTCCGCCGAGCGTGCCTCGATGCCGCGACGCACGCGGCCGAAGAGGTCCAGCTCCCATGTGGCATCGAACGAAGCGTCGTAGTAGTCCTGCTCCCGATCGGCGCCGGGCAGTGTCCGACGTACGCTATCGCGGCTCTCGGTGTAGCCGCCGGACGCGGTCACGGTCGGTGCCAGGTCCAGGCGCGATTCGCCGCGTATCGCGCGAGCCTCTGCCAGCTTCGACTGTGCAATGCGAATGTCGTGATTGGCGAGCAACGCCTTGTCGATCAGTTCATTCAGCAGCGGATCGTGAAACGATTGCCAAAAGTCGGTCTCGACCGAGGCCGGTGTGAACTGCGTCGAGTCGATGACGAAGACTGCCGGCGTGTCGGGTTTCGGTTGCTGGAAGTCCAGTCCGACCGCGCAAGCGGCAAGCAACGAAGCAACCGTTCCCACCAGCACGGCGCGTAGCGCTGCAGATCCCCTAACGCCAATCACCGCAGCTTTCCGGGAGTAGCCGGTAGCTCGCAACCGGTAGTCTTTGAAATCACGCATGCGCGACTCCTTCTGCAACGGCTGCGCGATGCGAGACCAGCTTGGTCTTGACCGCTGCACGGAGTAACACATAGAACACGGGCGTCAGGAACAGACCGAAGAAGGTCACGCCCAACATGCCGGAGAACACAGCGATACCGATGGCCTGACGCATTTCGGCGCCGGCGCCGGTTGAAATCACCAGCGGCACCACGCCCATGATGAAGGCGATTGACGTCATCAGGATCGGACGCAGTCTGAGCTTTGCGGCTTCGAGCGCCGCGGCGAACGGACTCACGCCGGCCAGCTCGCGGTCCTTGGCAAACTCGACGATCAGAATCGCATTCTTGCTGGCGAGACCCACCAGGACGAACAGCGCGATCTGCGAGAAGATGTTGTTGTCGCCACCGGACAGCCAGATCCCCGTGATAGCGGACAGCAATGCCATAGGCACGATCGCGACAATGGCAAGCGGCAGCGTCCAGCTTTCATACAACGCGGCCAGCACCAGCACGACCAGCATCACGCAGAGCGGAAACACGAACACCGCGCTGTTACCCGCCAGAATCTCCTGGTAAGCGATTTCGGTCCATTCGTACTTCACGCCCGATGGCAGCGTCTCGTCGAGAACCTTTTCCATCGCGGCCTTGGCCTGACCGCTCGAATAGCCCGGTGCCGGACCGCCATTCACATCGGCAGTGAGATAACCGTTGTAACGGAACACGCGTTCCGGTCCATAGCTCTGCGATACGTGCACGATCGAGCCCAAGGGCAGCATCTCACCGTTCGCATTGCGTGTTTGCAGTCGCATGATGTCTTCGGCCTTGGCGCGGAACGCGGCGTCGGCTTGCGCGACCACCTGATAGGTGCGGCCGAAGCGGTTGAAGTCGTTGACGTACATCGAGCCCAGATAGATCTGCAATGTTTCGAACACGTCGTTGAGCGCCACGCCATGCTCCTTGGCCTTGACGCGATTCACATCCGCGAGGATCTGTGGCACGTTGACCTCGTAGTTGGAAAACATGCCGGCGAGTTCCGGTGTCTGCCTGGCTTTGGCCAGCACAGCCTGCGTCACTCGATACAGTTCGTCGTAGCCCACATTGGCACGATCTTCCAGCTGCAGCTTGAAGCCACCGATGGCGCCCAGCCCCTGGATCGCGGGCGGCGGAAACACGCCGATGTAGGCTTCCTTGATCGACGCGAATTTCGCGGTCAGCGTGTCGGCAATCTTCAATCCATAGAGCTCATCGCTCTTGCGCTTCTCGAAGGGATCGAGAGCGAAGAACACCACCGCGGAATTGGTGCTGTTCATGAAGCCGGCGACCGACAGTGCAGGAAACTGGACTGCCGCTTCGACACCGGGAACCTTGAGGCCGATGTCGCTCATTCGGCGCACCACCTCTTCGGTGCGATCGAGCGA
The DNA here is from genome assembly GCA_020029545.1 of Gammaproteobacteria bacterium. Classification (GTDB taxonomy): domain Bacteria; phylum Pseudomonadota; class Gammaproteobacteria; order Steroidobacterales; family Steroidobacteraceae; genus Steroidobacter. Next base: position 5,512 of record JAIBJL010000126.1, on the reverse strand, counting down.
TGCGCCGTTCGGCAGCTGTGCGACGGCGACGACGTATTGCTTGTCCTGCACCGGAATGAAGCCCTCCGGCACGACCTGAAACATCACGTAAGTCAGTGCCAGCAGCGCCCCGAACACGCCCATCGTGAGGCCCTTGTGCGACAGCACGCTGCGTACGCCGCCCACATACTTCTCGCTGGAGCGTGCAAAGAAGCGATTGAAGGCACGAAAGAAGCCGCCGAACACGCGATCCATGCCGCGCGTCAATGCATCGGGTCGAGCGCCATGCGGCTTGAGCAGCAACGCGGCAAGGGCCGGACTGAGCGTCAGCGAGTTGATGGCCGAGATCACCGTCGAGATCGCGATCGTCAGTGCAAACTGCTTGTAGAACTCGCCGGTCAGTCCTTTGATGAAGGCGATCGGTGCGAACACTGCAACCAGCACCAGCGCGATCGCGATGATCGGTCCGCTGACTTCGTCCATGGCTTTATAGGTCGCCTGCAGTGGCGTCAATCCGTCGCGGATGTTGCGCTCGACGTTCTCCACGACGACGATGGCGTCATCAACCACGATGCCGATGGCCAGCACCAGGCCGAACAGCGACAGCGCATTGATCGAGAAGCCGAAAGCCAGCATCAGACCGAAGGTGCCGATGATGGAGACGGGTACGGCCAGCAGCGGAATGATGGACGCGCGCCAGGTTTGCAGGAAGACGATGACGACGATGACGACCAATGCCAGTGCTTCGAGCAGCGTTTCGATCACCGCGTCGATCGACTCGCGCACGAAGATGGTGGGGTCGTAGACGATCTTGTACTCCATGCCTTCGGGGAAGTTCTTGCTCAGCTCCTGCATTGTCTTGCGGACGGCGTCGGACAACTCCAGCGCATTGGCGCCGGGAGCCTGCGATATGGGGATCGCCACGGCTTGGCTGTTGCTGAGCAGGCTGCGCAGCGAATACTGACCGGCACCCAATTCGATACGCGCGATGTCTTTCAGTGTCGTGACCGAACCATCCGGCAGCGTCTTGACGATGATGTTGCCGAATTCTTCTTCGGTGATGAGCCGACCGGACGTGGTGACGTTGAACTGGTAGTCGGTTCCGGGCAGCGACGGTTCCGCGCCAATCTGACCAGCGGCCACCTGCACGTTCTGTTCGCGAATCGCCCGCACGACATCGCTTGCGATCAGGCCACGACTTGCGATCTTGTCGGGATCGAGCCAGATGCGCATGGAATAGTCGCCCGCACCGAACAGCCGCACCTCGCCTGTTCCCGGCAATCGCGACAGCACATCGCGTATCTGCAACGTGGCGTAGTTGCGCAGATACACCGTATCGTAGCGATGATCCGGCGAGATCAGATGCACGACCATCAGCAGGTCGGGCGATGACTTGATCGTCGTGACGCCCAGGCGGCGCACGTCCTCCGGCAATCGAGGGGTCGCCTGCGCGACGCGATTCTGCACCTGGACCTGCGCGCTATCGATGTTGGTGCCGAGTCGGAATGTCACCGTCAATGCCATCACGCCGTCGCTGGTCATGCTCGATGACATGTACAGCATGTTCTCGACGCCGTTGATTTCCTGCTCCAGCGGTGCAGCCACTGTTTCTGCGATGACTTTCGGGTTGGCGCCCGGATACTTGGCCTGCACGACCACCGAGGGCGGCACGACTTCAGGATACTGACTGATCGGCAACTGCCACATCGATATGGCGCCGATGAGAAAGATCAGGATCGACAGCACCGCGGCGAAGATGGGCCGGTCGATGAAGAAGCGTGAGAGTTTCATAAGCAGGCTATTTCGCAGCGCTCGCCAGGCGAGCCTCACCGAGCGCGCGTGCGTCCATGGCCACTTGCTGTGGTGCGATCACGGCCCCTGGCTGCACACGCTGCAAGCCGTTGACGACCACGTGCTCGCCGGGGGCGAGCCCTTCGAGCACGATGCGCAGGCCATCGGTCGTGCGACCCACCTTCACCGTGCGGTAGCTCACCTTGTTGTCGGCGCCGACGACATAGACGAACTTCTGGCTCTGGTCAGTTCCGATGGCACGGTCGTCGACCAGCACGGCCTTGAAGCTGTTGTGACCCAGGAGCTTTACACGAGCGAACAAGCCAGGCGTGAGGAAGCCATCCTGATTGTCGAAGGCCGCGCGGGCGCGAATCGTGCCGGTGCGCGGATCGATCTGGTTGTCGACGAAGGAGATCGTTCCCGCGTGCGGGAAGCCCTGTTCATTCGACAAACCCATCTGCACTGCGTTGGCGGTCTGTGCCTTGGCCGAGCCATTGCCGCGACGGGCGAGTTCGCCGTACTTCAGGTATACCTGTTCGTCGCCGTCGAAACTGACGTAGATCGGATGAATCGACACGATGGTCGTCAGCAGCGTGGCTCCATTGGCGCCACCGCTGACTAGGTTGCCGGTCGTCACTGCCGCCTTGCTGATGCGGCCCGTGATCGGCGAGGTCACGCGTGTGAACTCGACGTTGAGTCGTGCCGATTCCAAGGCGGCGCGAGAGGACGCGACGTTGGCCAGTGCTTCTCGCGAGGCGTTCGCTCGCTGGTCGTATTCTTCCTGAGACACGGCCCGGATCTGCAGCAGCTTTTCGCTGCGCGCGACATCGCTCTTAGCCAGCTCGGCGCGCGCGGTGGTACGTGCCAGCTCCGCTTCTGCTCTGGCCAGCTCCGCGCGATACGGACGGGGATCGATGACGAACAGCAGATCGCCCTTGTTGACGACGCTGCCTTCGCTGAAATTGACGCTGTCGATGTAGCCGGCAACACGCGGCCGTACTTCGACGGATTCGACCGCTTCGAGCCGACCGGTGAATTCATCCGACTCCACGACATCGCGTTCGAGAGCGGCGGCAACCGACACTTCCGGAGCGGTCACTGCTACCCGCGGCGTCGCCTCGCTGCGGCAACCACTGAGTGCAGCGCTAACGGCCAACGACAAGGCGACCACGGCAGCGCCGGTGGCCAGCGACAGACCAGATGACTTCTTGATGCTCATGCCAACTCCCACATTCTTGATAGCGTGGAATCGAGAGACGACTTCACGGGTTGACACTGTAGGGAGTCGAGCAGCGACGACCAATCGGGTTGGGTGCACGACTTTCATGAAGCTGGCGCAGCAATCGAATCGGTTATTCCTTCATTCGATAACGGGCCAGCGCCGGGCATGAAGTCAAAATAGTTCGGTATTTATAAGGCTTCCGCCAAACATGAAGAGCGCATTGCTTGCGGTGATACGGCGTCGGGTGACGCAATCGACACTGCCGTGCGCAGTCACACGACGGTCACAATCGGCAAGACAATTACGCATGAACAGGAACGAGCCGCCCCATTGGTACTCAGCAAAAGATATGGTACTCAGCAAAAGGAGTTCCTGCGGCCCCCGATCCGAGCGTCGAGCGCTCGCGTTCGATGGGCTGCTGTCGCTGCTGTCGTTGCCGGCGTGGTGGACGACATCGTGCACAAACTCTGACCCGGATGATTCATGAACGAGTGGTGTCAGTGGCTGGCGCAGGCCGGGTTGGACGGGTATGTTCTGGACCCGCCGTGAATACGTCCCGGTAGGCTTTAAAAAAATACCCGTCCAACCCTGCCTGCACTGATGCGATGTGCCGGTTCGTGAATAGTGCAGGCCAGCGACTGGCGAATCCTCGTTCCACGGGGGAGATGTTGCAAGCATTCTTCTGCCCGGAATCGGCACGGAGACTGCCTTGCCGGGTCAGAGCTGACGGACGGCCGCCGGTGAACACCGCCCCCGTCGCCTCGATTGCAGGAGAGCAGGGTCCGCTGATTTCAACTTACTGAATTAAGAACACTTATTCATCTTTACGGCCCTGATATGGCATGGTTGACCCCGGTCAGCAAGCGACTGTCGCAGCGAAACCCTAGAATTAGTCGTCTTTGTCTGGCCTATGCGTAGAGCTCGCGCCGGTTCGTCGGTTCGACCGCGCCTGCCCGTCTGAACGGCACACTCCAGTCTCGCCGAGAGGGTCTCGATACCCCCCTGCCGTTATTTCCGGATGGCGGTGGCAGACGCGGCTGTTGCAGATAACGTTACCGCTGCCGGGCTGCTACCTTTCGCACATCGCGATCCGATGGCACATCGATGAACGAGACCAACACGCCAACAACCATTGAGCAACGGACAATCGAGTGGACGCGCTGGCGGCCTTGGTTGTACGGCACGACAGCGCTTCTCATGCTGGCATTGCTGTACGAAGCCTTGTCGACGTTGCTGCGCACGGTGCACTACCGGGACGTCGTCCAGCAGATAGCCGCGACGTCGCGACTGGATTTGACGTTGTCCGTCGTGATGACGGCGCTGAGTTTCATCGCATTGTCTGGATATGATTCCTCTGCGCTTCGCTATGTGGGCGTACGCGTCAAACGCTCGACGATACTGCTGACGTCATTCGTCGCTTACGCGCTCGGCAACACGATTGGTGTAGGGATTCTCACCGGAGGCGCGGTGCGCATGCGCTTGTACACTGCGGCGGGCGTCGAAGCGGGCAAGGTGGCGCAGGCGATTGCGTTCAATGCTGCCGCGTTCGGCGCCGGCATGGTCGTGCTCGGTGCTGCGGGCCTGCTGTGGGGTGCGCCCGAAGTCAGCGATACCATTCATTTGCCCGTATGGTTGATACGAGCGCTTGCGGCCTTGGTGCTGACTGCAGTCGCAGCATTCGTCATCGTATCGATCCGCGGCGCCGCGCAACTGCGAATCGTCGGTCGCTGGACGATCAGCTTGCCGCCAGCCGGACTGGCGGCGAAGCAGTTGGTGATCTCAGTCGTCGATCTTGCCGCATCGGCAGCCGCGCTGTGGTTTCTGTTGCCGTCCGGTGTCGTGGACCTGCCTGGTTTCGTTGCCTTCTATGCAGTGGCGATTGCCGCCGGATTGATCAGCCATGTACCGGGCGGCCTGGGAGTCTTCGAGGCCATCATTCTGCTGGCCTGCGGGGGGCGTGCGCCACCGGAGCAGATTCTTGGCGCACTGGTGTTGTATCGCTGCGTTTACTACCTTCTGCCCCTGTTGCTGGCGACCGCGCTGCTGGCTGTATACGAACTCAGGGCCGGCATTGCGGTGCCGCTGCGCAATGCAGCCGCAGCAGTATCGCCATGGCTGCTGGCAACCCTGACCTTCATTGCAGGGTGTTGGCTGCTGGTGTCCGGTGTGACACCGACGACTCGCGAGGCAACCGAGTTGCTGAGCGAACACGTGCCGCTGACCCTCGTCGAAGCATCGCATTTCATCGGCAGCATTGCCGGTCTCGCCATGCTGGTGATTGCGCGCGGCATGCTGCATCGGCTCGACGCCGCATGGTGGGCGGCACTGGGCCTGGCCATTGTCGCCGCGATTCTCGCGCTGCCCAAAGGCATTGCCCTGTCCGAGGCCGGATATCTCAGTGCGCTGGCATTGCTGCTGGTCGTTTCGCGGCGGCAGTTCGACCGGCGTTCCTCGTTGTTTTCGCACACGCTCGAACGGGGCTGGGTCCTCGCGATTGGCTGGATCATTGTTGCGTGCGTG
>JAIBJL010000125.1 GCA_020029545.1 Gammaproteobacteria bacterium | reverse complement strand
GTCTACGCGTTCTCGGAACATTTCATTCTGCCGCTGTCCCACGATGAGGTCGTGCACGGCAAGAAGTCGCTGCTCGACAAGATGCCCGGCGATGAATGGCAGAAGCGCGCCAACTACCGCTTGCTGCTGGGTTACATGACGGCGCATCCCGGCAAGAAGCTGATGTTCATGGGCGGCGAGTTCGGCCAGTGGCATGAATGGCGCGACTATGAGGATCTCGCCTGGGCGTCGCTCGAACATCCGCCGCACCGGCAATTGCAGGACTGGAATCGCGCGCTCAACCGGTTGTATCGCGAGTACCCCGAGCTGCACGGGAGCGACAGTCGTTGGGAAGGGTTTCGTTGGATCGAGGCCGACAACCACGACGAAAGCGTGTTTGCTTTCGGTCGGCAACGCCTGCCGGGCGAGGGCGGGACTCACCTGGTCATTGCCTTCAATGCCACGCCGGTGCCGCGCGATGGCTACCTATTAGGCGTGCCGGCCACTGGCCGCTATCGACGGATTCTGGACAGCGACGATCCGGCTTTCGGCGGCGCGGGTTATTCATCGCAGCAGGAAGCGGATGCTCAGCCTCACAGCTGGCGGGATTTTCCTGCGCGCATCCAGGTCACCTTGCCACCGCTCGCCATGGTCGTATACCGGCGCGATTGACATTACTGCTGCCGGCTGAAGCAATCGGGCACTTCGCACGGGTTCGCGTTCCGCTACTTCTCTCTGGCGGCAACATGCGTCAACATTGCCGGCAATGAACGCACTCCATTCCTTACCGACCGATTACGGTCAGGTGACACTTCAGCCCGGTTCGCCACAACCGCTGGGCGCAACCTGGACCGGCGACGGCGTCAACTTCGCCGTCTACACGAGCGGTGGCGTCAGGGTCGAACTCTGTCTGTTCGATGCGACCGGCGAGCGAGAGCTGGCACGGATCGCGTTGCCCGAGCACACCGAATATATCTGGCATGGATTTCTGCCCGCGCCGCATGGCGGTCCGGGCCTGGTGTATGGCCTGCGTGTGCACGGTCCGTACGATGCGGCGTATGGCGCGCGTTACAACGCGAACAAATTGCTGATCGACCCGTACGCGCGCGCCCTGGTCGGCAAATTCATCTGGCATCCGGCACTGATTGGCTTTTCGAAGGAAGCATCGGAAACGGCGCGTCGTGCCAATGAAGAACGGGCTGATACGGTCGACAGCGCCCCGTTCATCTGCAAAGCCCAGGTCATCGACGGACAGTTCGACTGGGAGGACGATCGTCCACCCGCAGTGCCGTGGCGCGACACCGTGATTTACGAAGCGCATGTGCGTGGCTTTACCAAACTACATCCGAAGGTACCCGAGCGAGAGCGCGGTACCTACCTGGGCATGGCGCATCCGGAAGCCATTGCTCACATGAAGCATCTCGGCATCACGGCCGTCGAGTTGTTGCCGGTACAGGCGTTCGTGCCGGAGAAATTTCTCGCGGAGAAGGGCCTGGTGAATTACTGGGGCTACAGCTCGCTGTCGTGGTTTGCGCCGGCGCCGCAGTATGCGGTCGAGGATGCGGTCATCGAGTTCAAGACCATGGTCAAGGCACTGCATGCGGCGGGCATCGAAGTCATACTCGATGTGGTTTTCAATCACACGGTGGAAGGTGGCGAGGACGGCGCGACCTTGAATCTGCGCGGCTTCGACAATGCAGCCTATTACAAGCTCGATGCGACGAACCTGCGCAACTATGTCAATCGCACCGGTACCGGCAACACGATTGCCATCGGGCATGCTGCGGTTCGCAACATGGTGCTCGATTGCCTCAAGTACTGGGTGGAAGAAATGCACGTCGATGGCTTCCGCTTCGATCTTGCGGCCGTGCTCGGCCGCGATAACGGGCGCTTCCGTACCGATGCCAGTTTCTTCAAGGCGGTCGCGGCCGAACCTTCGCTGCGCTACGTGAAACTGATTGCGGAGCCGTGGGATGTCGGGCCGGACGGCTATCAGCTGAGTCATTTCCCCGCAGCGTGGTCCGAATGGAACGATCTGTATCGCGACACCATGCGTGGCTTCTGGCGCGGCAATCCCGGCATTCTCGGCAATTTTGCCGAACGCTTCGCCGGATCGAGCGATTTGTTCCGCAATAGCGGTCGTCGACCGACCGCGAGCCTCAACTACGTGGCCTGCCACGACGGTTTCACGCTCTACGATACGACGGCGTATGACGAGAAGCACAACGAGGCGAATCTCGAAGACAATCGCGATGGCCACAATCACAACTTGAGCTGGAACTGCGGTGCCGAAGGTCCGACCGACGATTTGCAAGTGATCGAATTACGCGAACGGCAGATCCGCAACCTGCTGGCGACATTGCTGTTGTCGCAAGGCGTGCCGATGCTGCAGGCGGGCGATGAATTCGGTCGCACGCAAGGCGGCAACAACAATGCCTATTGTCAGGACAACCAGATCAGCTGGATCGACTGGGACCTGGCTGCCCGCCGCAGCTGGCTGACTGTGTTCGTGCGGCAGTTGCTAACGCTGCGCCGACAGGCGCCGGGACTGCGCCGCGATACTTTTCTCAAGGGTGCGCGTCAAGTCGACCGCGAGCATAAAGACGTCAGCTGGCGGCATCCGCTCGGCCACGAGCTCACTGCTGCGGACTGGCACGATGGCAATGCACGCGCTATCGGCGTGCTGATCGGACAAGCCTTCACCGATCCGCACGGAACTCCCAACGGACATCTGCTCTTTCTGTGCAATGCGAGCGCTCAGCCGGTCGATTTCGAGTTGCCGGCCGCCACGACGGCGCCGATCTGGCAGATCGTGTTCGACACGGCGCGTTGGCGTGCCAACGATCTGGGTGACCGGATCGGGGCCGGCGAGCGTTGCCTGGTCGCCGCCCATAGTTGCGTGCTGCTGGCGGATGGCGATGCACCGCTCAGCGTACGCACCGGTTTTGCCGGCGCGCCGCGGAGCTGAATGACTCGTCATCTGTCGCGCCCGATACTGTCTGCGGAACTGTGGCCTGCGCGGCATTGTCTGTCGATCAAGCGTTCATTGGACGAGCCGTCAATCGGGTGACAGAGGGATGGCTGCGAATTCATGGCAAATGTTGAGTCGACGATGCTACGGACGATGCTAGGTAACCCGGAATCCCCGTGATGAATGATGACGCGCTCGAACGGCTGACGCAGTTGCATGGCATTGGCGCGTCGTACCGCGACTTTCGTAATCGACCCTGCAGCATTACCCGCAACAGCAAGCTGGCCGTGCTCACGGCAATGGCGGTCGACGCGTCGGATGAGGCCGTGATCGATGCGGCCATCAGTCGGCATCAAACCGTTCATTGGATGAAAATGCTGCCGCCGGTGGTGGTCGCAACGCGCGACAAACCGGTTGCCATTGCCGTGTCGGTGCCGTTGGCGCTCAACGCCAAGACCGCGGACTGGTCGATTACCCTGGAGTCGGGCGAAGTGCGCCGCGGCCAGGCCGTGCTGCACGCACTGACAGTGTTAGAACAGGGCGCCATCGAGGGCCGAAAATTTCAACGGGTCAGTCTGGATCTGCCGCAGGATCTGCCGCTGGGCTATCACTCGATCAACGTCGCGCTGAACACCGGCCTGGCTGGCGATGCGCGTCTGATCATCACACCAGAGTCCTGTTACGAACCGCCGGTTATCCTGAAGGGTGAGCGGGTCTGGGGCATTTCCGTCCAACTGTACGCGCTGCGTTCTTCAGGCAATTGGGGCATGGGCGACTTCCGCGACCTGCGTGAGCTGATCGAACTGTCTGCCCCGCTGGGCTGCGGCATCATCGGGCTGAATCCACTGCATGCCCTGATGCCGGCGAATCCTGCGCATATCAGTCCGTACAGTCCGTCCAGTCGCGAATTTCTGAACGTGCTCTACATTACAGTGCCGGATGTGCCCGAATTCGCGCAGTGCGCAGCCGCTGTCGATCACGTGAAGGCGGCGGCATTCCAGAAAACGCTGGCCGAGTTGCGGGCGAGCGAACGCGTCGACTATGTCCGCGTGGCAGAGGCGAAGTTCATCGTGCTGCGCATGCTGTATGAATCGTTTCGCACTGCGCACCTGAAGGCGGGCACGGAGCGGGCGCTGGCTTTTCGGAAGTACGTGGAATCGCGTGGCGAGCCGTTGAGATTGCATGCGATCTTCGATGCGCTCGATGCACATCTGCGGCTGCTCGGACCGCAGTATTGGGGCTGGCCCAGCTGGCCTGAGGAATACCAGGACCCGACCTCTCCCGGCGTGAATCGATTCGCGCGTGAGCGGATCCAGGAAGTGGAATACTTTCTCTATCTGCAGTGGCTCGCTGAAGAGCAGCTCGGCGCCGCGCAACAACTTGCGCGCCGGCGCGGCATGTCGATCGGCCTGTACGGCGATATTGCCGTCGGCGCGAATCCGGGCGGCTCGGAGACTTGGGCGAACCGTCATCTGTATCGACAGGGCGCGTCCGTGGGTGCGCCACCGGATGCCTTGGCATTGAAGGGCCAGGACTGGGGTATTCCGCCGCAGGACCCGACCGAACTGCGCAATCAGCAGTATCAGCCGTTCATTGTCATGATCCGCAACAACATGCGCGCCGTATCGGCGTTGCGCCTGGATCACGCGATGACGCTGTTCCGGCTGTGGTGGGTGCCGCGCGGGTTGAGTTCGGCGCAGGGCGCCTATGTGCACTATCCATTGCAGGATCTCATTGCGATCCTGGCTCTGGAGAGCCATCGCAACGAGTGCATTGTGATCGGCGAAGACCTGGGAACCGTACCGCCGGATGTCTATGCGGCGATGGAGCGCTATCACGCCTATCACTACAAGGTGCTGTTGTTCGAGCGCGGTGACGACGGCGTGTTCAAGGAGCCCTCAGCGTACGTCCCGCATGCCTTGGCGACCGTGACGACGCATGATTTGCCGACCTTGCGCGGCTGGTGGGAGGGTACGGATATCGTATTGCGCGAGAGTCTGTCACTGTATCCCAGTGTCGAGATTCGCGATGAGGTGCAGCGCACGCGCGAAGCCGAACGGATCGCCATGATGCACGCGCTGGTTGCGCAGCGACTCTGGTACTGGCAGTCCCATGAACCGCTGCCGGCATATTCCCCGGCGCTGTCGCGAGCGATTCATGCCTATCTGGGGCTGACGTTGTCGAATGTCGCGATGATGCAGATCGAGGACCTGATCGGCATGACCGATGCAGTGAACGTCCCCGGCACCGACCAGGAGCATGCCAACTGGCAGCGCAAGATCGTGCTGCCCAGTGCTGAAATTTTTGCACGCGATGAGGTGCGCGACATGCTGGATGCAATGGACCAGGCGCGGAATGGGGACAATCCGAATGGATGAGACGAAGTGAGTGGAGGTGCGAGGTAATCGGAATCCCCAGTCCTCGATCCCTTTCGACCACTCGCGACTCACCCCTCTCTATCTACGACCATGCACAAGAGCCAGCTTGCCGGTTTCATCATCATGATGTCGCCGGACCCAGACGACCTGTCGGTGCGTTAGGGCCCGCACGAGATTGCGTGACATCGATCAGCCTGATTCAGCGAGTGGGTGACCACATGCTTTTCCGAAAGAAACCGCAGCCAGCCTCGCTTTCCGGCATCCGGGTCACGCCCAATCCAGAGGCCGCCGCCGCGCTTGAGAAGAAGTTTGCCGAACTGAACTATCACCCCGGCAACGGCTTCCATCGCGATATCGCGTCGTTGCGGCGACAGCCGCCACGACTGCGGCTCGTCCGCTGAGCGCCCTATTTCCTGGCCGGAGACGCGGTCAAGAGAGTTACCGCGGGTTCTGTCCCGTCCGGACCGGACGGATTCGCCGACCGGATGGGGTGCAGTCAGCGCCCCGGATTTTGCTTGCCACCAAAAGATAAAGGCCAGTTCACCGTTGAACTGGCCTCCGGTCGGATCAAGCCGGTGCGAATCGGATGACGTCGATCGTCAATCGGTCTTCGAGAAGCGCAGGCGGACCATCGCGCGCTGCGAGACCTTTTCGCCGTTGCGAACGACCGGCTCGAAGCGCCACTGGCGGATCGCACGTATGGCAGCCTCATCGAAGATCTCTGTCGGGCTGGCATTGCGCACTTCGATTTCGTCCACCGTGCCGTTCGGCTGGACGGTGAATGCCAGTTCCACCCAGCCTTCGATGCCGCGTTTGCGGGCGCTTTCCGGATAGACCGGATTCACGGTCTTGGTGCGCTTCAGCGACGCAGCCGACACGATGCTGTTCAGGGCCGCGTTCTGTTCGCGGGTCGCCGACAGTTCACGTTCCGCCTGCGCCACACCCGTTTCGTTGTAGCGGGCGCCGATGTCGCGGGCCGCGGCAATCAGCTGCGCCGAGCGGTCGAATGCCTTGGCCGCCATCGCCTGCTTGCTGACATCGAGCAGACGTGTCGTCAGCGCACGCGACAGTTCGTCGACCTCAGGACTGGTGGGCGCGGCAGCGCGCAGTGCATTGAGCTTGTCGCGGGCGCTGTCGCCCGGCGGATCGATCAGCTTGCCTTCGGTGATGCGCTGACGCACATCAGCCACCATGCTGTCGGTGTTGGCGTTGGGCGCTGCGGCAGCGGCAGCAGCAGCAGGAGGACGGCGCACGCTGGTGTTGGCCACGGGGGCCGGTCCCGGGGCAGCAGGCGGCGCGGCGGTCGGTCCGGGTACCCCAGCCTTGGCGGCATCGGCCAGCGCTCGTTCGACAGCGGCCAACGCTGCACCGGCGGAGCCGAGGCTGCGGGCACTGCTAATGTACGTCTGTGCTTCCTCGCTCTTGCCGGCAGCCAGCGATTTACGGGCTTCTTCAGCCAGTGCATTGCTGAGATCGCGAATACCCTGCGCCACGGTGGGATCGGTTGGATCCAGACGGCGTGCCTCGATCAGAGCGTCGCGGGCGTTGCCATTGGCGGGCGTGACGAGTCGGCCGTTCTGGATGCGGTCGTTGGCCTGTGCGACGAGGGTGCGCACCTTCGTGCCGACTTCCTGCGCCTGGCTCAGCTTGAGGCGTTCGCGTTCGCGCGCAATCTGCGTATCGAGGAACGACAGGCGCGGATGCGATGCATCGATATCGCGAGCGCTTTCGATGTTACGAATGGCTTCTTCGAGGCGCTCAGCGGTCAGTGCCGTTTCGGCGCGTTCCAGGATCTTGTCGACAACCGAACGAATACCGGCTGTCGCAGCGTCGCTTTTCGGATCGAGCGCCAGTGCGCTGCGATAGAGATCGAGCGCGCTTTCGCCGGCAGGCTCGAGCAGCTTGCCCTGGTTGAACGCTTCTTTCGCGAGTGCCAGCTCCGCCTGCACCGGGTCCGGTCTGTCGGGAAGGCCGCTCGCGCCCGTGCTCTTTGCTGTCTGGGCATCCGGTACTTGCGGAGCATCCGTGAACTGCTTGACGCCGAACCAGATGCCGCCGATGACGACCAACAGGCCGGCCGCGAGCGCTCCGTAAGTGACGACGTAGTTCTTTTTGCCGCCATCGCCGGCATTGGCGCTGCTCAGGCGATTGCCGGCATTCTTCAGGTCAACGCTCTGCGCGACGGCCGCTTCGAGGGCCAGACGGGTCTGGCCATGCGACAGCGGTGTCAGCAGGAAGCGGAAGATGCGACCGGCGGCAGTCAGCTGCATCAGCGATGCGCTGTCTTCCTTTTTGCCGGCAACTACTACAACCAGCTCAGGAAAATGCTGCGTGAGTTGCGCCACCATCGAAGCAACGTCCGAGGTGCTGGCCGTATCGGCCACCAGCACGCCCGGCTTCAGAGCCGGCAGCTTCTCGGCAATGGCGTCCAGATCCGGGGCCTGGGCCACCGGCGTGCCGCGCGGAGTCGCCTTGCGGATGGTTTCGACCAGCGCGGCGTCGCGGCTGAGCACCAGGATCGGAGGCGTCGCCCCTTCCTCGCTCAACAGGCGCAGAGTCGCCGTATCGTCGATTTCCAGATTGACTTCGTCGTTATTGCCAGCCACGTGACCTACCTGATGCGCGTTAGACATTGACCCACTCCTGCGGGGTTTTCATGCTTGTTGCGCAATACTACGTAATGCGCAGGGAATGACTGAGAACTGGATCTGCATTTGTCTGAGGGTCCCGTGACCTGTCCCCCAATTCTCCAAACCGTTACCCGCAGTACCCTGCAGGAGTCGGGGATTTTCCGCATTCCATACCACCTGACTCATTCTGCCTGCGCTGTCCATCGCATGGCGACTGCCGATCCGATCCCCGATGGCTGCAGATCCTACCTCCCGATATCAGCGATAGCACCTCAAAGTTACGAGTTGTCTGCCTGGCGGCCCGTCGGGCTGCTAGGGTGCATCGATCGATGGGCTACTTGCCTTGCTCCGGTCGGGTAGCGCATGGTCAGCGGCAGTTTGCCGCAGTGCACACTGGCGCTCAACCCGGCGCGCGCACGGTGATTTCATGGGGCGATTGCAAGGGGCGATTGCAAGGTTCGAAGGCGAAATCATGTCAACAGATGAATCGGTTGCTAACTCAAGGTGGCTGGACGAGCAGGAGGGACGGCGGCCCCGGCCGCCGCAGGCCGACCAGCGTCCCCGCGAGGTGATATCGCCGCATGGCGTGCGCGTTGATCCGTACTATTGGTTACGCGACGACAGCCGCACCGATCCCGAGGTCATTGCGCATCTGCATGCTGAGAATGCCTACAGCAGCGAGCAGTTGGCGTCGGTTCAGCCCCTCATCGACGGACTTTACACGGAAATCGTAGGCCGGTTGCAGCAGGACGATGCCAGTGTACCGGTGCGCTACCGCGGCTACTGGTATGCCTCGCAGTACCGGGCAGGCCAGGAGTACCCGATTTTTGTCCGGCGGAAAGATGTGCAACCTCAACCTCCCGACGAAGTATTGCTCGACTGTAATGTGCTGGCCGCCGGGCAGGCATTCTTCCAACTCGGCGGCTATGAAGTCAGTCCGGACAATCGACTGCTGGCCTATACGGTCGATACGGTGGGTCGCCGTCAATACCGGCTGCAGGTCATCGATCTGGTTGCCGGCGTGCTGCTTACCGATGCCATCGACAACATCGAAGCGGATGTCGCGTGGGCCGACGAGGGTAGTTGCCTGCTGTATGTGGAGAAAGATCCGGTGACCCTACTGGGACATCGCGTGCGCAGCCATCGATTGGGGACGCTCGTGGCGGACGATGCACTGATCTACGAGGAGCCCGATGAGAGTTTCGATCTCAGCGTCTATCGCAGTAAGTCGGAAGCGCTGTTGTTCATCGGTGCCGAAAGCACGACCAGCTCGGAGTGGCGTTATGCGCCAAGCGGCACATCACAGCCGCATTTCACGGTCTTTCTGCCGCGCTCGCCTGACCACGAGTACCAGATCGAGCATCTGGAGCGGCGTTTCCTGATTCGCACCAACCTGGATGCCGAGAATTTCAGGGTGATGAGCGTGCCTGTGGGACAGGAGCGCAAGCTCTCGGAATGGAGCGAAATCGTGGCGCATTCGCCGGATGTGTTCGTGCACGACTTCGATGTGTTCCGCGATTTTCTGGCCATCAGCGAGCGTTCCGGCGGCCTGCGCAAAATCCGCATCCACACCTGGCAGGGTGAGTCCTGGCACCTCACCGCGGCCGATGCGACTTACACAATGCATCTGGGCTCGAATTGGGAGATCGATGTCACGAAGCTGCGCTATGTGTACAGCTCGCTGACCACGCCATCGAGCACCGTCGACTACGATGTGCGGGATCACTCGCATACCGTGCTCAAACGTGAACCGGTGCTGGGTCCCTTCGATCCGTCTGACTACACAAGCGAGTTCGCGTGGGCACCGGCTCGCGACGGCGAACGCATCCCGGTGTCGATCGTGCGGCGCAAGGACACGCCGACCGACAGCAGTGCGCCGCTGCTGGTTTATGCCTATGGGGCCTATGGCCTGTGCATCGATCCGCAGTTCAGTTCGGCGCGCCTGTCGTTGCTGGATCGAGGGTTCGTCTACGCGATTGCGCATATTCGCGGCGGGCAGGAACTCGGTCGCCGCTGGTACGACGCGGGTCGGCTGCTCAACAAATGGAATACTTTCTACGATTTCATCGATGCGACCGATTTCCTGGTCGCGGGCGGCTATGGGGATTGCCGGCGCGTATTCGCGTCCGGCGGCAGTGCCGGCGGACTGTTGATGGGTGTCGTGATGAACATCGCGCCGGAAAAGTATGCGGGCATTGTTGCCAATGTTCCGTTCGTCGACGTGGTGACCACGATGCTAGATGAATCGATTCCGTTGACGACGCTCGAGTACGATGAATGGGGCAATCCCCACGAGCGGCGCTACTACGACTACATGCTGTCGTATGCGCCGTACGATAACGTGGCGCAGCGTCCGTACCCGCCGCTGCTGGTTACGACCGGGCTGTGGGACAGTCAGGTGCAGTACTATGAACCGGCCAAATGGGTAGCCAAGCTGCGTGCGCTCAACCCCGATGGCGCGCCGGTGTTGTTGCACACCAATATGGAAGCAGGACATGGTGGCAAATCCGGGCGGTTCGAGCATGTTCGCGAGATTGCGCGCGAGTATGGCTTTATCATGCAGCTCTCCGATCGGATCGCGGCTGGTGGCGAATGACGAATCCCGGCTTCGTATTGCTCGCAGATGACAACTCGACCGATGCCGAGCTGACCACGCGTGCACTCGAGCTTGGCGGCGTCAGCCGCAATATCATTTGGGTGCAGGACGGGCAGGCCGCGCTCGACTATGTATTTCGTACCGGTCCGTATGCACATCGGGCGCCGGGCAATCCGCGACTGATGCTGCTGGATATGCATATGCCCAAGATCGATGGCCTCGATGTGCTGGCGCGTATCAAGGCCAACCCCCAGACGCGGCCGATTCCCGTCGTCATCATGTCATCGTCGGATCAGGAAGCGGACATGGCCCGCAGCTATGCCGAACATGCGAACAGCTACCTGGTGAAGCCGGTGGATTTCAAGCAGTTCACCGAGCAGGTATCGCAACTGGGGCGCTACTGGATGAGCGTGAACCGGACGCTGGGATGAAATCGCGTCGCAGCTTCTGTGCTCAGGTCCTGGCTTCGGGCGCGTTACTGGCAACAGCCTCACTTTCCGATGCAGCCAAGAAGGTTCCGCAAGTGTTGAAGCGTCCGATTCCCGTCGCGCCGGATGAGCTGCTGCCGGTCATCGGCATGGGCACCTGGAACACCTTCGACGTGGGGTCGACAATGGCGGATCGCGCGCCCTTGATCGAGGTACTGCGGTCCTTCTATGCCGCCGGCGGTCGCGTAATCGACAGTTCGCCAATGTACGGCAAGGCGGAAGCAGTGACCGGCGATCTGTTGCGCCAGATGGATCACAGGGACATGTTTCTCGCCACCAAGGTCTGGACCAGCGGCCGCGACAACGGTATCGCGCAGATCGAACAGTCGATGGGTTTGCTCAGGACCGCGCGGCTGGACCTGCTGCAGATCCACAACCTGGTCGACTGGCGTACGCATGTCCCGACGTTGCGTGCGCTCAGGGATCAGGGGAAGGTGCGTTATCTCGGTATCACGCATTACACAGTCGCAGCGCATGGCGATCTGGAAGCCGCCCTGCGCGAGCAGCCGTTCGACTTCGTGCAGTTCAACTATTCCATTGCGACGCGA
>JAIBJL010000430.1 GCA_020029545.1 Gammaproteobacteria bacterium | reverse complement strand
GGCCTGGGGCAGTGCACGTCGTGCTGCGGTAGACGCCCGCGGTGCGCGATAGCTGCGTCGATTGATGCCAGTCGACAGATCGATCCATGGTGTGGGCGCCACCGGAAACTGGGCGCGTGCGGCGGCGAGTCGACCGCCGTGCACCGCAAAGCCGCCGAGTCTCTCTGTCGGTGCGCTCATGAGTCAGAAGACGACACGGAAGCCTGCTGTAGCGCAGCGCCCCAGCGTGCCGTAGCGCCACGTTGTCTCGTACGACTCATCGAACAGATTTTCGACGCGACCGTAAAGTTGCAGCGCTTTGGATATTTCATACGCAGCGCGCAAGTCGACGAGCGTGTAGCTGTCGAGTACGACGACCATGCCGAAATCATCATCGAAACTGCGACCGTTCTTTTGCACTGCCAGTGTCGTTGCCAGCCCGAAAGGTGCGCTCCACGTGATTTCCGCGTTCAGCGATTCACGCGGACGGCGCGGCAGTTGGCGACGGAAGTTCGCGCTGCCGCGAACGTCGTTGCGAACGTTCATCGCAGTGTAATTGGCAGAGAGGTGCCACTGGCGGCCGAGCTGTGTGCTGGCGACTAGTTCGATACCATCGGCGGTTGCCCTCTGCACATTCTCGTAATAGCCGTAAGGCTGTGCGGTGCATTTGGCACCGGAGCAGGACACGAAATCGATCATGTTGGTCGTATCGCGGTTGAAATAGGTCGCTGACAAGGTGACGGCGTTGTTCAGCAGGTGCTGTTCGACGCCGGCATCCCAGCCATGTGCGGATTCGGGCTGCAGCGCCTGATTGCCGTATTCACTGAACAACTGATACAGCGTCGGTGCTTTGAAACCGTCGCCATAGCTCGCCCGCAGTACGGTTGCGGAAGTCACGCTCCAGGCGACGGCGGCGGAATTGCTAAGATTGCTGCCGAACGTGTCATGGTCGTCGTAGCGAGTGCCGAGCGTCACCGATATGGTCTCGATAGGTGCCAGCTGCAGCAGCGCATAAGCGCTGTCGAGATCGACATCGCCTTCCAGAGGCACTGGCTTCGGATTGCGTTGGCTCGGTGATGCGGTCGAACTTTCCGAGCGCTCCGACTCAAGGCCGACGGTGACGTAGCTGCGTTCGTTGAAGTCGAACGTGCCCTGATATTCCCAGCGCTTGTTGGTGCCGGCGGCGGAGAAGGTGTTGCGAACCGAGAGCGTCGGATTGTAGTTGTCGCGATCTATATCGGTGTAGCCGAAACCCAAGCGGTTGTGCAGACGGCCGGCGAAGGAGGTCATGCGCAAACCGGCGTAGCCGATCCATTCTTCGCTCTTTCCATATTCGGTGGTATCGGCAAATCCGGAGTCCGTATAGCCATCGAACTCATTGCGTCCCTTGATCCAGGTGGTGCGCAGTTCGCCATCGATGTTGTCGGTGATGTGCACGATGCCGCGGGCGCTGGCGCCGGTGTTGCGATAACCATCGTCTTCACGTCCGCCGAGTTTTTCGTCGAAAGCGGAAATGCCGTCGGTCGTGAGATAGCCGGCGGTCACACGCCAGCCCAACACATCGTTGCCTGCTTCGGCCTGCGCTTTCGTCAGCGCAGTATTGTGTGTGCCATATTCGGTACTGAAGTGCGCGGCGAGCGGACCATTCGGTTCGGGCGTCACGATGTTGATCACACCACCGATTGCCTGGCTGCCCCACAACGTCGATTGCGGGCCGCGGAGAATTTCCGTGCGTGCGTTGTCGGCAGTCAGCAGCTCGGCGAAGTTATAGCCACCACCAGGCGAGGAGGGATCGTTCAGCTTCACGCCATCGATCAGCACGACGGTGTGATCGGCTTCGGCGCCGCGAATCCTGACGGTGGTGGTGCCACCCAGACCGCCATTGCGCGACGATGTGACGCCGGGTGTCGTGATCAGTGCGTCGGCCAGCGATACTTTCTGCAGTGTGCGCAGATCTTCCGGCTGCAGCAGCGTGATCGAGCTGCCGACCCGGTCGACGGATTGTTCATTACGAGTCGCGGTAATGACGACATTTTCCAATGTCGAATCTGCCGCGGGGTCGGCATGGCCGACGGCGCAATACGACAGGAAGGAGACAAAGAACACCCGCGATACGGATCGGGTCAGTGAGGAATTCAAGCGAGGCACTCCGGCGGCGATGGACAACAACCGCATGGATCACCCGTGCCTTTTTCGAAGACGGATGACTCATGCACCGTCGCCGCTCGGGAATTCCCGCTCGATCAGCATAACCCCGGCTGAAAGATGGACGACAGCGACAAGCAGGTCTCCTGGCTCGCGGCTCACACCCATTTACATCACCTTCCCGGACCGACAGATCCAGTGGTTTTGACGCTTGGTCTCGATGCTGGGCACACCACTTACAGTTGCGGGGGCAGCCCGGGCATTTCACCCGAGTTCCCTTTGAATCCGGCCGGCAGAGGACCTCTCCCGACGCAGAACTTGTCGCGCGGCGCGAAGGATGCGGGCAAAGATTGCAGCCGTCAACTGTGATGCGTCGGGAATTCCAGGCGCTGGCATTCGCCATAGGCAATCTGCCACTGCCAGCGTTCCTGAGGTGCAAGCCGCAGTAGCTGACAGCGCAAAGCGCGCAGCGAGCCACCGTGGGCGATGATCGCGATGCGTTCGGTCAGCTCGTTTAGATGCGAGTCGCTCAGATGCCGTTCGCGCCAGTCAGCGACGCGCTGCCAGAGGGACGCTTCGGTTTCACCGCCGGGCGGCGCACGCAACCAGGGATCTTCCGCCCACGGATCGCTTTGCGCGCGTGCTACGTCACGCCACGCGCGGCCTTCCCATGCGCCGAAATTGAGTTCCTGCAGTGCCTCGGCGTAGTGCAGCGGACAGGCATCGCGTTGTGCCAATGCCAATGCCAATTGCGCGCAGCGCTGCGATGGACTGGAAAAAACCCTGTCGACGTGACGAACGCAGCGCAACACATTGACGATATCGCTCGCGTGAGTGTCGGCCAGGGCGACATCGAGACGGCCATAGCAGGTGCCCTCGGGCGCGGCTGTGCGTGTGTGTCGGATCAGTAGGAGTTCCATGTTGCTAGCCACGCGAGGTAGAACATCACTTCAGTCAGCTGCTGAGTTGCTCCCAGCGTATCGCCCGTGTAACCCCCCAGACGTCGGGTAAACCAGCGTATGAGATAGGCCGTCATGCCCAGCACGGCACACAGCGGTACGCAGATCAACCATGCCAGCAGTGTCGATGATCCGGCGATGTAGTACGCGGCAGCAATGAGTGCTATCAAGCCGAACAGTGCACCGACGAGCAAGTGCGACCGGTCGAGTCGATCGACGACGGGCTTGGCGCGCGAATGCTCCATGTCGCAAGCATCGCGAGCATAGTTGCGGCAGCCGATCACGAGCAGCGCACAGCAACGTGATAGCGCATGCGCACCGACCAATGCCGCACCCGCCAGCGGTATCGGCAACGCCGACAGCGCCGTTGTCTTGATGGCAAGCACCAGTACCAGGGCGAGTGTTCCATACGTGCCCAGGCGCGAGTCTTTCATGATCGCCAGTGCCCGCTCGCGAGTCGCGCCGCCCCCGAGACCGTCGAAGGTGTCGGCAAGGCCATCTTCATGAAATGCGCCGGTCAGCCACACCGTTGCCACCATGCTCAGCAGAACAGCCAGTGGAGCTGGAAACAGCAGCGCTGCGACATGACACACGAGCGCGCCAACCGCGCCAACCAGCATCCCGATGACGGGAAAATAACGAGCGGCACGATTGAGCTGATCGGGTGAGTGCCCGATCCATGCTGGCGCCGGCACGCGCGTGAAGTACTGCATGGCGGTAAGGAACGACCGGGCTTCGGCACGCAGCGGTGCTTCGTGCAGCCGATGGCTGTCGTTATCCACGACGACTCTCCACGACAGTCATCGCTGCTTCAAGTCGATGCTTCAAGCGGGCTGCGCCAGGCGGTCGGCGACACCCGCCGATTCGAAGCTCGCCATTTCGGTCATCAAGCGCGCGGTGGCATCGATCAGCGGCCAGGCGAGCGCTGCGCCGGAGCCTTCGCCGAGCCGCAGTTGCAGATCGAGCAGGGGAGAGGCCTGCAGTCGAGCGAGCAGCGCACGGTGTCCTTTCTCCGCCGAACAATGACTGAACACACATTGCTTTGCGACGCGGGCGTCCATTTCGATGGCGATCATTGCAGCGACCGAAACTGCAAAACCGTCGATCACGACCACGCAGCGATGCCG
>JAIBJL010000124.1 GCA_020029545.1 Gammaproteobacteria bacterium | reverse complement strand
TATCAGGATCGCCCCGGTATCATGTGCCGTACGGTGAAGGATGCTGCGCTGGTACTCGACGCATTCCGCGACAAAAAGACGGGCAGCTACTTCGACGCGCGCGACCCTTACACGGCGCTGCCTCGTGTCGTGCCGTCCACCACTGCGTACGTCAACGCGACGACTGCCGTGGGCGGCAAGCCGCTTGCCGGCATGCGCATCGGTGTGGTTCGCGCTCTGTTTATCAAGGATTCACCAGGCGATGCGGCCGTGAGCGATGGGATCAACCGCGAGCTCAAAGTGTTGCAATCGCTGGGTGCAGAGCTGGTTGAGGATATCGATCCGAGCTATCCGGATGACCCGTCGATTCCCAACATGACCTTCGGCTTCAACCAGGCATTCGCGGAAGTGCTGCCCTTCCAGATGCCCGAGGTGTTCTCGTGGAAACGCGACGGCAAGCCCATGTTCTCGGTGCCGGACTGGGATGTGACCAGTCGCAAATACCTGATCGCGGTCTCGGCGCACAAGGCGCCACTGCCTTCGAACATGAACTTCAATACGCTGTTCACCAATCCGCCCACCAATCCGGATGACATCACCGGCTATACCTTCGCCTATCAGCTCGGCCAATACCTCACGCTGCGCGGCGACAGCCGTGTGTACGATTGGACCACGCTGAACGCCAACGCGAAGTACTTCAACGACGTGCGCCGCGTGGCGATGAAGAACTGGGAGAACAAGGAAATGGACATCCGCACCGGCGCGACGACGTTCACCATGAAGCGCCGCGACACGCTGCGAATGGCGATGACGAAGGTGCTGCTGCAGAACAAGCTCGACATGTTCGTCAACCCGGTCAACCTGACGCTGCAAGGCAAGATCGGTGGCGCGCAACAGCGCAGTGCTGCCGCTGGCGGGCCTAGCGGGCCAGGCTTCGGCTACGGGGCCATGCTGGGCGTTCCCGAAGTGTTCGTTCCCGCCGGCTTTGCCGAGAGTGTCTATGACTTCCAGTTCACGCTGGCCGCGGACGGCAAGAGCTACGAGGGCAAGGAGAGTTCCACGCCCACCAAGCTCGGTGGCATCGGCCTGCCGTACAACATCGGGTTCTGGGCCGAGCCTGGCCAGGAGGCCAACCTTCTCAAAGCAGGTGCCGCCTACGAGGCCGCGACTCGGCATCGCAAGCCGCCGCCTGCCTTCGGACCGGTGAAGGGCGAGCCCGTGTCGCGATCCATGATGACCATGACGTCGCGTTGAGGGAGCCCGGGCGAACCACAGTGGAGAACGCGCCGAGCATTCGACTGGGTTGATCAGGACCCTAGCAGCCTGTCGGACTTAAGAATGATTTCTCCGAGATCAGGGCCGCTTCTCAGGCCGGGTGCAGGATCAACGGCAAGCGGTGGTAGCCGTGGAGTCCGTTGTTGACGAGGCGTGTCGGCGTTCCGGCTTCGATCGCACGGACAGAGCGGACCAATTCGCCCAGCAGGGTTTCCATCTCCAGCCGCGCCAGATGCATGCCGACGCACACATGCTTGCCGTGGCCCCAGCCGAGATTGTCCCGTGGGTTGCGCGTGATATCGAACCGATCCGGATCCCGATAGTGACGCTCGTCGCGATTGGCGGAGGCATTGAGCAAAAACACCCGGGAGCCGGCCGGCAGCACGTTATCCGAAAGCGCGAAATCGCTTCGGACATGGCGCGTAAAGCCGCGGATCGGCGTGGCCATGCGCACTGATTCATAGACGACAGGGGTGATGAGCGCCGGGTTCGCCCTGACGGCGTCGAAGGCGCCCTCCACCGTCGCCAGCCGCCACAGCATCTCGCCCACGGCCAGGATCGTCGTATCGAGCGACGGGGTGGCATAATCGAAAACCATCGCGCGCGCCCTATCCATGGGGATTTCGCCGCGCTCGACCGCCTCGAACAGTCCCGCAGCCCAACCGCCCGGGACGACCGCATCAGGGCTCAAGGTAAATCCGTAATTGAGAAAGTCGAAAAGAGTCGGGCCCGCCGCCTGGGTCAGCGGATTATCCGCCGGACCAAAGCAGTCGAACGCCGCCGCCGACCAACGCAGAAGCCGTTCGTGACCCACATCGGTCAAGCCGATCATCTTCGATACGATCCGGATCGGCAGGTGCGATGCGAGCGTCGACATCGCCTCGAACTCCACTCCCGTCGCCGTGGCGCGGACGATCTCCGCCGCCTCGCGCGCCAAGCGGTCCTTCAGGCTCTGTAAAGCCCCAGGCATCAGGGGCTTCATCAGCAGCTGCTTGTGGGTCAGGTGCTCCTGGCCATCCATGGTCAGCACGCTCGTGGGTCCACGCTGCGCGGCTTCGCCCAGCACCGCCTCGTTGGCGCTTACGCCTTCGCCGCTGATCAGCGCATCGCTGGCGCGCAGCCCGGCCTGGACATCCTTGAAACGTCCCACGACGAACATGCTGATTCGCGGCACCCATGCCGCATCGCCCAGATCGCGGATCCGGCGGAACATCGGATAGGAATCGGCCAGGACCTCCGGAGCGAAAAGATCTTCGTCCAGGATCGGAAATCTCTCAAAACTAGGTTTCATCGCGTTCCCCCCGTCCGATCACGACCGCTTACTGGGCGATCATCATCGAAGTCGATGCCAAGGTCATAACACACGTTGATGGCGGTACCATTGCCTCAATATTCGATCCATCGCGGCGAGCTTCAGAAAATTCTTCTCGATGCGGCCATGGTCATCAGCGGCCTAAGTTTCGAGTGGCCTGCTCTACATCCTTCTTCGACAGGATGGGAGGCTCGCCCCAGTCGCTCCGCACGATTTTTCGAAACGTTTCGATATCTTTCTTGCCCAATCGTTCGGTGAGCTTGAGCTGCAGCTCTCTGATGACTGCGGCGTAAAACGCCCCAGGTCCCGCGCGTTGCGGCGCCAATTCGACAATCAGCGCCCGGCGATCGTCCGGGTCCTGGCGCAGCTTGAGCACCTTAAGTTCGACCAATTGGTTGATCTGAAAATGGATGGCCTGTCGCGTCATGCCCATCTTTTCTGCGATACGGATCGGCCGGTGTTCGCCCTCCAAAATACGACTGACAAGCATCCCCTGAGGGCGCGAAAGGGTGGGCACGCCGTGAGCCCGGGCATTTTTTTCTAAGCCGTTCATCCACCAATCGATGATTCCGTATAAGCCCAGAAATGCGGACTCGGAGGTGATGTCCCATTCCTCGTCCTTGGTTGCGTCACTGCGCGTCCGCGCCTCTTTTTTCGTCGCCCAGAGCATCTGCTTTGTTCCCTCATTACCAAGGCGGCGATCGAAAGTGGCGGCGAGCGGCGTGCTTGAAGCACGCGATGCGTGTTTGGCGGGCGGTACTGTGCGCCGCGAGCGGCTTGGCTGCCTCATGAACGGCCGGCCGGGGCTTGGCCGCGAGCGCGGCCTGCGGTCGCCGCTTGCCGTGGGGCGATCAGGCAAGAGGGGTTCGTCAGCCGGGCTGCGGCCTGCTTTGTGTAGATTGCAGCGTCCGCCGCTGAGTCATCGGGCGCGCTTTTTGATCGCCGATGCGCGCGTTGACATTCGTTAAAATTCATAAATAGATAGATCCAAAGAATGGAGCCCGTAAGGATTGCTCGTCCTGCACTTCCGCATACGCAAATCCGTCGCGGCGATGCCGAATAATAATAACAGGGACAACCCGTAGGATGATGCCCGAGGGTCCGGCGCGCGATTTTTCGCAGAGCAGGTTGAAGCCTACCGCCTATCGGACCTGGCGCCTGGATCGCATCGTTCCCGCGAAAGCAGGGATGTCGGCGGGGTTTATGCATTTTGAGGCGGCCCTCGGACCGTTCAGCCGGTGAGCAAGTCGGCCACGTAAATCCGCGGCTCGCCCGATACCAGCGGTATGAGTGTCGGCAAGAGTTCTTTCGCGAGTTCGGATGTGCTGTGCGCCTCGAACTCCTCTTTAGACCCGTAGATTTCGAACACCAGCACCTGATCGGGATTATCGCGGCTGCGCGAAACATGGAATGTTTTGCAGCCTGGATCGTGTGTGAGCGCTAGCTTTGCGCAATGGTTCCACGCTGCGGCGAGCTCTTCGCCTTTGCCGGCGTGCGCCGTCGCGACAATCGTGACGCTGATCATTATTGATGTCCTCGTTGAATGGCGTGCACCGCAGCACCGCATCACCGTATGTTAAAAAACTAACCGGAATCGATGCCTGTAATTTGTAAAAATATTAGACAGAAGTAACGTTATCTCGCTAAACTCCGGCAAAAGCAAGATCGGAGGATGTCATGGGGGGCTTCAATGTCGGCGGAGTCATGCTGGAGCGTCCGTTCAAGCCCCGCCGGTTGGGCCATGTCGGCACTTTTCAGACGAATCTGGATGCGGCCCACGATTTCTATATCGGCGCTCTAGGCCTCTTTCATTCCGACGATCTGGCATTTGAACCGGGCAAGCGGATCGGTTTCTTCACGACTAACAACACCGACCATCACGCTTTCGTTTGCATTGATGCGGTGATGGTCAAAGGCAACGATCCGAGTTTCGACGATGGGATCACCATCAACCAGATTTCCTTCCAGGTGGGCACGCTGGAGGAGGTCGTGGAAGGTCATCGCTTCTTCAAGGAAAACGGCGTTCCGATCTGGCGCGTCGGGCGTGATTTCCCCGGCAGTAATTGGGCCTTTTACGGGCTCGATCCCGATGGTTTCCAGGTTGAGCTCTTCTATGGCATGGAACAGATCGGCTGGGAGCGCCGCAGCAAGCCCCAGGCGATGCACCAGATCTTGTCCGAAGAGCCGGAGTTGGCGCAATCGCCGGAAGCGGACGAGATCCGCGCCGCAAAAGCCAATGGGGTTGATCTTTCTTCCGGCGCCTGCGCGCTCGATGACACTCCTGCAGCCTACAACGTCGGCGGCGTGCTATCGCCCCGTCCGTTCAGCATCAACAAGGTCGGCCCGGTCCATCTGTTCGTGCGCGATATCGACGTGTCGGTGGATTTCTACACCCGCATCGTCGGCCTCGTCGTGACCGAGGAGGTCGTGTGGAAGGGGCATCGCGCGGTGTTCCTGCGCAATGCGTCCGATCATCACGTCATCGGTCTTTTCCCTTTGGCGCTGCGCAGCGAATTGGGCTTTCGCGCGAATACACGCGTGATGCACCTGTCGTTTGAGATTTCAAGCTACAAACAATTGTGCGACGCCTGCGCCTATTTGGAGGGGCGTGGCGCGGTCGCCGGCCCGAAGCCGCCGCGCGAGCTTCTGCCTGGCATCGATTACGCGCGCTCCTTCCTCGATCCGGAGGGTCACGCGATCCTGTTGTATTTTTCGATGGAGCAAATCGGTTGGGACGGCCGCCCGCGGCCCTGGTCCGAGCGCCGCGCGATTCCAGACGAATGGCCCGAGACGCTGGACGCAGCCTCCGACACCTACGCAGATCAAATCCGTCAGGGGCCTATCGCTTAGGGCTTTCGCGACGAGACAGAAACAAGCAAACAGGAGACGACAATGTCTTTGTGGACCGATCTGATGGGATATCCGTTCGAGATGCGGCAAGTGGACGTCAAGGGCGTCTCGACGCGATCCATGCGCATGGGCTCCGGCGCGCCGCTCATTTTCCTGCATGGCATCTCCGGACACCTGGAGGCGTTCGTCCGCACCGCGCCCTATCACGCCGAAGATTTTGAAGTGCATCTCATCGACATGCTGGGCCACGGCTATACGGGAAAGCCCGGCGGGGCCTACACGATCGACCGGTTGGCCAAGCACGTTTTGGACTATATGGACGTGCACAACATGGACAAGGCGCATGTTTGCGGCATCTCCATGGGCGGTTGGGCGACCGGTTGGCTGCTTGCGCACCATCCAGACCGAATGCTGCGCTCGACCATGGTGCTCGCGGCCGGCGGCCCGTCGATGGGCTCGCCCGAGATCGCCGAGCTAATCTGCAAATCGACCACCGCGGCGGTGATGAGCGACGATAGGGAATACACGCGCCAGCGGCTCAATCAGGTCATCCATCGCAAGGAAGCGCTCACCGATGAATTGGTGGATGTGCGTTATAAGATCTATCACAAGCCCGATTTTCGCGCCGCGCTTCCCGATATCCTCGGACAGACCAAGCTTTATCAGAAATACATGCTGACGTCGGAGATTCTGGCGCGCGTCGAGCAGGAAACGCTCCTCGTCTGGTCGGAGGAGGACGCCTATTCGCCCGTCACCGGCGGCCAGCACTATGTCGATCACCTCAAGCGCCAGAAGCTGGTGATCTTCGCCGACACCGGACACTGGCCTCCCTTCGAGCGGCCCGAAGATTTCGCCAAGGTCAATATCCCTTTTCTGAAAAGCGGCCTCTCCGCCGTAACAGCCGGCACGATCTGAGTTGTTTCTGCCTTAAGGAAATCGAACTCAACAGGCGCAACAACTCAACAAGCGCAACACAGGGGTTCTTATGGCCTACGGCCAGGTTTCAGCCGCCGATCTTCCATCGCGTGTTACGTCCGCGCCCCGCACACTGGATATCGACATTCCGCGGGGCGACGACTGGCTCAGCGCCGAGGAGCTTGCGTCGCTCACGCTTTCCATCCTGCGTGAGCGGGTGAGGGCGCTGTTACCGCTGATCGCCGAACGGGCCCGCAGCGTCGAATTGAATCGTCGGCCCGATCCGGAAGTGTGGGCCGCTCTGCGCAAGACCGGCATTTTCTACATGTTCGTGCAGAAGAAATTCGGCGGCCTGGAAATGGACCCCGAAGCCCTCATCGACGTCGTCGCGCCGATCGCCGAAGCCTGCGCCTCGACCTGCTGGTGCGCGACTTTCGTGATCGAGCACAATCTCGGATTCGCGCACGGTTTTCCGCTGGAAACGCAGAAGAAGGTCTTCAAGACCTCGCCTTACATGATTGCGCCAGGCGTTCAGACGCCGCCGGGCAAAGCGGTTCCGGTCGAAGGCGGATACCGAGTGAGCGGCCATTGGAAATATGGCTCCGGCGTTATGAACTGCGACTGGGTGCTGGCGACCGTCTTGATCGAGCGCCCTGGAAACCCGCCTGAGAGTGCTGAAGCGCTTGTGCGGTCGCAGGACGTGACGGTTCTCGACACCTGGCGCATGGATGGCATGGCCGGCACGGGCAGCAATGACATCGTCATCAAAGATCTCTTCGTACCCGACGGATTCGTCAGCGTCGGTGGGCTCAATCCCAACGCAATTGCTCCCGCAGGTTCTCCGCCGCTGCTGCGTATTCCGTTTCTAAGCTTATTGTCGTTCACAACCATGCTGCCTGCCCTTGGTGCCGCTCGCGCGGCTGTGGATTTTGCAAAGGTCAGAAGCGCCAGCCGCGCTGTGCCCGGCGCCAACGTCCGGCACGCCGACAAGGAAACGACGCAAGCTCGAATCGGCAAGGCCGATGCCATGGTCTGCAGCGCCGATGTGATGCTGCGCGACGCAGCTCGGCGCTTGCTGGAGATTGGCCGCGGCGGCCGGAACGACTTCGACGTCAGATCGCGCATAAGAGCCCAGATCGTACTTGCATTGGATTTGTGTCGTGACGCGGTGCGCAGCTTGATGCGGATAGCGGGCGCGAGCGCGCATCAGCTCGATTGTCCGATGCAACGTTATGTGCGCGATGTCGAGGTGATCAGCAATCACGCGCTTTATGACGGCGACAATGCGTATGAACAGTCTGGGCGCGCGTTATTGGGCTTGCCCCCCACCGGCATTCCGTTCTGAATTTGAGGACCGCGGATATGCCGACATCAATCCCTGCTTCTTCCGGCGGCGACGCTGTCCCGACCGAAGCGCAGGTCGTTGCTGAGGCCGCTAAGCTCGCCGCGAAACTGGAGGTCCAGCAGCCCGAGACCCAGGCGAGCCGTTCCGTTCTCCCCGAAACCATCCAGGATTTCAGGGATGCGGGCTTTTTCAAGATTGTGCGTCCGCCGCGTTGGGGCGGCTACCAGGTTCCCCATATCCTCTGCGCCCGGGTGGTCGAGGAACTCGCGCAGGGATGCCCATCGAGCGGGTGGGTGTATGGCGTGCTGAGTACGCACAGCATGTTTCTGTCGGGTTATCCGGAACAGGCGCATAGCGACGTTTGGGGCGATAACCCCGAAGCCCTGATCTGCTCCTCCTTCACACCCAAGCCGTGCCGCGATGTTGAAGGCGGCATGGTGATTTCCGGCGCCTGGCCCTTTTCGAGCGGTTGTGAATATGCGGACTGGGCAATGATCGGCGCGCTGTCGATGAGCCGAGGCGTTCAGCTCGCGCTCGTGCCCATGTCCGAGATCGAGATTATCGATGATTGGCATGTCATGGGGCTGCGAGGAACCGGAAGCCGGACCCTGCGCATCCGGGAGGCGTTCGTTCCAGAACATCGCCTGATTCCTTACTCCAAGCTTTCTTGCGGGGACCGAGTATCGGAACGTTATCCAGACAGCTTCTGGGACACACACGCCATCGATATGTTCGGAGGGTTCAATTTCAGCTGTGTGGCCTCGGGGATCGCGCGCAAGGCGCTGGCCTTGGCGTCGGAGCTGATCCGAACACCCGGCAGTTTCGGTCTCCCCCGCGGCAATCAGGAAACCGTGCAGATGCGGTTTTCAGAGGCGGCCGCCGATATCGAGATGACGGTTGATGCCATGCAGGAAAGCTGCCGCCGCTTCGATCGCATGTGGAAGGAAAGAGAACCGCTGACAGAGATGATGAGGCTCCGGCACCGCCGCAATATCTGCGTCATGGTCTGGCGGCTGCGCAACGCGGTCGAGAAGCTGTCCGGCTTTCATAATAGTTGGGTCTATGACGCGACGCCGATGCAGCGATTGATCCGCGACATCATGGTGGCCTCGGCGCATCGTTCGTCCAACCCTGAAGATTGCATGCTTCCTTACGCAAAGGCGGTCGTGGCGGGGCAGTAGGTTAAAGCTCTCTTCAACTGTTCAGATCGAAGCCGTTTCAAGGACGCGCACACTGGCGCGCGACAAGCAGGTGCAACACCGCCGGTTTTATCGATCCGCCTCGGGTAATTTGTAAAAGTATTGACCAAATAAGGATGGAAGTTTGATGCAGTCTTACCAATCGACTCTGACCCGTGAGAACGTCCTTGCGCGCGCACGCGCCTTGCGTCCTCTGTTCGCGCAGCACGCGGAATGGGCCGATCGCGAGCGGCGGGTTCATCCTGAGATCATTCAAGCGCTGCATGAAAACGATCTGTTCGATCTATCTCTGGTCAAGCGCGCGGGCGGTCCTTGCTTGCCGATGATCAGCATGATCGAGGTCGTCGCCGAGTTGGGCAAGGAATGTCCCGGCAGCGCTTGGGCGTTCAATCTTTTACAAGGCGGCCGCGGCATGGCTTCCGCTATCCCTCCTGTTCATGCCGCTTTGTTCAAGACCGGTAGGGAATTGTTCTGTGGCGCCTTCACGCCGAATGGCGCTATGACCAAGACGAAGGGCGGCTGGCGCATCAGCGGCCGGTGGCCGTGGTCGTCCGGCTCGCTGCATGCCGATTATGGCGGCGGATCGGTCCCGGTGCGGGACGAGAGCGGCGCGATCATCGATACCGCCATGTTCTTTGCGCCGATCGGCGAAGGCGGCCTCGCCATCGCGGACACGTGGCACACTGCGGGCATGCGTGCGTCGGGCAGCAACACGCTCGTGTCCGATGATCTCTTCGTGCCCGATTCTGGGGTCGTCTTCAATTCCGCCAAGCCTCCGGTGGAGGCTTTGTACGCCGTTCCCGGCATAGAGCCGCGCGATCTGTGGCCCCTCACCGTCATCCTGCCGCTGGGCGTGCTGGCCCCATGCATGGGCGCCGCCGAAGGCATGCTTGAGCGCGTGAAAGCGATCTTCAACAGCCGCGGCATAACCTATTGGAAATACGCCAACTTGGCGGACTCGCAGGCGTCGCTGAAGATTCTGGGCGAATGCCAGCTGCGGATGGAATCGGCATGGCATCACGTTCGGCACGCTTGCTCAATCATCGACGATGTCGCGACTCAACAGCCCGTCACACCTCTGCAACGGGCGCAGGTGCAAGGCGAGTGTGCCTACGCCATGAGCTTGCTACGGCAGATTGCGCAGGATCTGCTGGATTTGGCCGGCTCATCGGCGTTGGCCTTGTCCAATCCTTTGCAGCGACTTTGGCGCGATCTCAACACCGGCAGCCGCCATGCATTTTTGAACACCACGCCATCTATCGAACTCTATGGCCGTGAGCTGGTCGGCGCGCCGCACAATCTGAAAATCTACGATGGAAGTTTTGTCTGAGCCGATACCCAGCGGCTGCGGATTAGACCCAGCTCGTCTTTTCGTGAACTACGCACGAAGGAGGTAAGGCGCCAGGATTTTGAGGCGTTCGCCATTCGCCGGCGAGCGGGTCTGTAAATAAAGCTACCTGTAGGCGCGGTGTTCGGCTTAGCTCGCCGATGCATCGCTCTACGCGTTGTGTGGCCGATCCAGCTTTGCTGGATTCAATCGCCGCCTGCGGCGGCGATAAGCGGCGTGCGCTTGTAAAAATCACGCCAATATCGAACACGATTTGTACTTGAGCGCAGCTCTTTCAGGAAGGTGCGCCTTCGCACGCTTTGCGCGGAGTGCGCGCGCATTTATGCGTCGCTACATTCGTAAAAATACTTGACATTATAATTTGCTTACTTCAATTTGCCCCAACCGGAAACGACGGTCGTCAAAGAACCGCGCCCGGCCCTTGGCGCGATAGCGCCAAGACGATCGTTTGATCGGTGCTAAAGGGGGAACATAATGAAGCCAATCACGACATTGCTCTGCATGAGCACCTCGTTGTTCGCGCTGGCTGCGCCAGCCTTTGCGCAAACTGAAACCACTGCCTCGGGCGTCGAGGAAATTGTCGTCACCGCGCAGCGGCGCGCAGAATCTGCGCAACGTACTGCGTTG
Organism: Gammaproteobacteria bacterium; assembly: GCA_020029545.1. Taxonomy (GTDB): domain Bacteria; phylum Pseudomonadota; class Gammaproteobacteria; order Steroidobacterales; family Steroidobacteraceae; genus Steroidobacter. The sequence continues at coordinate 764 of JAIBJL010000124.1, read as the reverse complement.
TCATTGCAAGTGTTGTCCGGCAACGATCTGGAAAGTGCGGGCGTTTCCCAGGTGTCGAACTTAACCGCCCTTGTTCCCGGCCTGCAAATTGCGCAGATCGGCGGAACCGCGCAGCCTTATATCCGCGGCGTGGGCAATGCCAGCAATACCGGTCAAGCGGTTTCGGGCGTCGCGTTCAATGTCGATGGTGTCTATGTCGGCCAAGTGATTGCTTACGGTTTTGACTTTTTCGATTTGCAGCGCGCTGAAGTCCTGAAAGGTCCGCAAGGCACGCTTTATGGCCGCAATGCGACTGGCGGCGCTGTCAATCTCATCACCAATTTGCCTGGCGACACTCTTGGCGGCTCTGTCACCCTGGATGTCGGTAATTACGACCTTCATCGCTTGAGCGGCGCGGTCGATTTGCCCGTCAACGACGACCTCGCGTTCCGGCTTGCCTTCAATACCATTCGTCACGACGGCTATTTCGATGATGGTTCCGGCGACGAGGCGGTTGATGCCGTGCGTTTGCGCACGCGTTGGAATCCGAGTGAACGCGTGCACACGCTTTTCAATCTGGAATACGCGCATCAAGGCGGCGTCGGCGGCGGGGCCGCCGTGCTCGACGCGACCCCGTCCGCGGGAAGCGAGTATCGGCTCGTGAACACCTGGTCCGGAGTTCACGCCTTAGAGAACGCATCCTATGTTCTCGCGCGCAATACGTCTGAGGACGCCTATATCGACACCAAAGTCTCTATGGCGAGCGCGCAAATCGACGTCGATCT
>JAIBJL010000429.1 GCA_020029545.1 Gammaproteobacteria bacterium | reverse complement strand
TTTGCGCTCGTCGCGAGCATGCTGTCCGTGATTTCCTCGCGGCACGGCACTTGCAGCTTGTCTAGCCACAATGTGCGTCTAGGGTTCCGGTTGCGAGCGCATCCGTTGTGCTCGCAATGCTGGTCCGAGAGAGGCAGTCCGCGGCGCGTCGATTCGCGCTGCGGATACACGGCGGGATAAAAGCCCGGGAGGCTCAATCGGAAGCAGCATGCAACCGGTGCCTGCCCGGCGCGCGGCTTCCTCCAGATCTGGCGGATCACTTATGGGGAGTCGTCGATGCGTCTGCAATTCAGCCCTTCGTGTCTCAAGAATCTATGTCGCTCGCTGCTGGTACTGGTACTGGCACTCGGTGGCGGCATCCAACCAGCGGCCGCTGCGGAAAAACAATCCTTCAAGATCGCGTGGAGCATCTATGTCGGCTGGATGCCCTGGGACTACGCCAATCAAAGCGGCATCCTGAAAAAGTGGGCCGACAAGTACGGCATCAAGATTGAGCTGACGCAGATCAACGACTACGTCGAGTCGATCAATCAGTACACCGCCGGCGGTTTCGACGGCTGCGCGATGACGAACATGGACACGCTGACGATTCCGGCAGCGGGTGGCGTAGATTCCACGGTGCTGATCGTCGGCGACTATTCCAATGGCAACGACGGCGTCGTGCTCAAGGGCAAGGGCAAGAAGCTCGCAGACATCAAAGGACTCCCGGTCAATCTCGTCGAGCTGTCGGTATCGCACTACCTGCTGGCACGCGGCCTGGAAAGCGTCGGCCTGAAGGAACGCGACATCAAAGTCGTCAACACGTCGGATGCCGACATCGTCGGCGCTTATGCAGCGAAGAGCACGGTCGCGACAGTGACCTGGAAGCCGCAGCTCAGCGAAATCCTCGCCGCTCCTGATGCACAGCTGGTCTTCGATTCCAGCAAGATTCCCGGCGAGATCCTCGACCTGATGGTCGTCAACACCGTCACGCTCAAGAACAATCCGCAACTCGGCAAGGCGCTGGTGGGCGCCTGGTATGAAACGCTGGCGTTGATGGCGAAGAAGGATGGCAAAGCGCTGGGGTCGATGGCCAAGGCTTCAGGTACCGATATCGCAGGCTTCAACAGCCAACTCGACACCACCAAGTTGTTCTGGACCCCCGCCGAGGCCGTCGCCTTCACCACCCACGCAAATCTGGTGAAGACCAACGACCAGGTCCGCAAATTCTCCTTCGACCACGGACTGCTCGGCGAAGGCGCGAAAACTGTCGACGCTGTCGGCCTCGAATTCCCCGGCGGCAAGACTCTCGGCAATGCCAAGAACATCAAGATGCGCTTCGATGCGACATACATGCAGATGGCGGCGGCGGGGAAGTTGTGAGAATGGGCGACGGGCGACGGGCTACGGCCAGAAAGGAGTGCAGGCTGCTTGTTCGGACCGTGGCCGGTCGCCCGTAGCCCGTAGCCCGTCATCACGTAAGTCATGCCCCGCCTCGTAAACCTTCAACCCAATCGCGGCGGCACGCTTACGCTCGGCGTGCTGCCGTTTCTGTTACTGCTGGCAGCGTACCTGCTGGGCTCGAACGCACGGCTGACGGACAACGCGGACGACAAGCTGTTGCCGTCGATGACGACCCTAGTCACTACCGTGCATCAGTACGCATTCGAAGAAGATCGACGCAGCGGTGAGGTGCTGTTGTGGGTCGACACGCTGGCGAGCCTCAAGCGCATCGGCCTGGCGCTGGGCATCAGCGCCGGCATCGGTATGCTCTGCGGGCTGATGCTGGGCGCGATTCCTTACGTGCGTGCGCTGCTGGCGCCGTTCATTGCTGCGGTGGCAATGATTCCGCCACTGGCCATCCTGCCGATCCTGTTCATTGTGCTGGGACTGGGCGAGGTGGCGAAGGTCACATTGATCGTGATCGGCGTCGCACCCATCCTCATTCGCGATCTGGCGTTACGCGCGGCGGAGCTGCCAGCTGAGCAACTGATCAAGGCACAGACATTGGGCGCCTCGAGCTGGCTGTTATCCACGCGCGTGATCTTGCCGCAGTTGTGGCCGCGCCTGATCGATGCGCTCAGGCTCAATCTCGGCTGCGCCTGGCTGTTTCTGATTGCCGCCGAAGCGATCGCGTCCACCGAAGGGCTGGGCTACCGGATCTTCCTGGTGCGCCGCTATCTGGCGATGGATGTGATTCTGCCGTATGTCGTCTGGATCACACTGCTCGCCTTCTCCATGGACTGGCTGCTGCGCGCGATACGTGCACGGTTCTTTCCGTGGGCCGAGGTCACCTGATGCCCGTGGTAACGGTCCGGCGACTGTGGAAGGAGTTCGGCACGCAGGTCGTGCTCGAGAATCTCAACCTCACGGTGGACGAACATGAATTCGTAACGATTGTCGGTGCCTCGGGCTGCGGCAAGACCACGTTCCTGCGCATGCTGCTCGGCGTCGAAAAAATTACGCGCGGCGAGCTGCTGATCGACGGACAACCCATTGCCAGCGAACCGGGGCCCGATCGCGGCATCGTGTTCCAGCGTTACTCGCTGTTTCCGCATCTCACGGTGCTGCAGAACCTGATGCTGGGGCTGGAGTTCAGAGACGCGCGCGTGCTCGGTCGCCTGTTCGGCACGGCGCGGCGCCGGGCCCTCGATAAAGCGCAAAGCCTGCTCGACGCCATCGGGTTGTCCGCTGCGCGCCATAAATATCCGACACAGCTCTCCGGGGGCATGCAGCAGCGACTGTCGATCGCTCAATCCGTGATCCGCGAGCCGAAGATCCTGCTGCTCGATGAACCGTTTGGCGCACTCGATCCAGGTCTGCGCGCCGACATGCACGAGATCATCCTGAAACTCTGGTCGGCCAATCGCATGACCGTGTTCATGGTCAGTCACGATCTGCAGGAAAGCTTTCGACTCGGAACGCGCCTGTGGGTGTTCGACAAGCTGCGCCACGACCAACAAGCGCCCGACGCGTACGGCGCGACGGTGACCTACGATATTCCACTCAACGGTCGACGCCAGGCAGCGATGCCGGCCCCGGCGGTCCTGGCGACTGCGTAACTGGCCGTGGCAGCGAACGCTGCCGCATCTCGCCTTGCGGTCGGTTTTGTGACCGATGTCACAAGGCAAAGTCTGCCGGCTGGTCCGCGAATCTCCCTCACTCGCTCCCAAACTGAGACCTGGCCCATAGTCCCGGCGCATCGACGCGGGCCGCTCTCAACTCTGACGGATGACCGCCGTTATACAGTTAACTCGCCGTGGCGCACGCACCCCTGTGTGGGCCGCCTCGTCGCGATTATCGAGTTAAAGAGTTTGCGGAGCTAACGATGTCCGGTGTGATTCTCGCTGTCGATGATTCGGCCTCCATGCGGCAAATGGTGCGCTTCACACTGGAAGGCGCCGGCTACACCGTGCTGCAGGCCAGCGATGGCGTCGAAGCCCTGGAACTGGCGCGTAGCAAAGGCGCAGATCTGGTACTCACGGACGTCAACATGCCGCGCATGGACGGTTTGACGCTGGTGCGCGAGCTACGCGCGCTCGACAGTTACAAGTTTACACCCATGCTGGTACTGACGACCGAGTCGGGTCAGGACACGAAAATGCGCGGTAAGCAGGCGGGCGCGACGGGCTGGATCGTCAAGCCGTTTAATCCGGAACAGCTGCTCGCCACTATCGCGCGCGTACTGTAACGACGGATCGCAAAGGAACTTCAGGCTCATGTCCGCCAGCAGTGCAGAACGATCTGCCGAACCGGCCCAGCCGGCGACGGCCACCGATATGGCCGATATGGCAGCTTCGTTTACGCCGGAGCTGCAGATGGCCAACATGTTGGGACTGTGCGAAGCGCAAATGGAATCGGCGCTGCAGGACTCCGACAAGGCCGTCGATGCGCTGATCCAGGCATTCACTTGCCTGGTCGACACCACGCGCTCGGTCAACGCATTGACCGAGAACCTGCCGCCGGAGATCAAGGAAACGGTAGCGATCGGCCTGAATCAGCAAGTGCAGGCGATCAGCAAGCAGATGGCTTCGGCTGTCGTGGCGTTTCAGTTCTACGACAAGCTGACGCAGCGACTGGGCCATGTACGTTACAGCCTGTCGACGCTGGCATTGTTCGTCTGTGATCGCTCGCAGGTGGCCAGTCCCGACCAGTGGCGCCGCTTGCTCAACACGCTGCGACGTCTGTATCGAACCGAAGAGGAACGGCAGATCTTCCAGAGCATCATGGACGGCATTGCAAGCGAGC
>JAIBJL010000123.1 GCA_020029545.1 Gammaproteobacteria bacterium | reverse complement strand
GCCCGAGAGAATCTGTGGCGCGCACTCACGCCGCAAATGTTCCGCTACGGCGTGCTGGTGCGTGCCTTGAGCGACGCAGCTCAGCGTGGTGTGGCGATCACCGATGAGTCGCAGGCGGTTGAAATGCTCGGCCTGCAGCCGCGACTGGTTGCCGGCAGCAGCGATAACCTCAAGATCACCTTGCCGGAAGATATCGCTCGTGCCGAGCGTCAGCTGTCGACGATGTACCCGAGATAAGCACACATGACCGGACTTCGAATTGGGCAGGGTTACGACGTACATGCCTGGCAGGCAGGCGACCATGTGACGCTGGGCGGCGTGCGCATTGCGCATACCCAGGCCGTGCGCGCGCACTCCGATGGCGACGTGCTGTTGCACGCACTGTGCGACGCGCTGCTGGGTGCGGCCGCACTCGGTGATATTGGCATGCATTTTCCGGACACCGATGCGCAATGGCGCGGCGCCGACAGTCGTGCATTCGTACGCCACATCCGCGAGTTGCTCGGCGCGCAGGGGTTCGCCATCGTGAACGTGGATGCGACGGTGCTCGCCGAGGCGCCGCGCCTGGGTAAACATCGCCAGACCATGCGCGAATACATTGCGGCGGATCTGCAGCTCGCACTCGATCGTGTCAGCGTCAAAGCGACCACCAGTGAAGGCCTCGGTTTCATCGGCCGTCGCGAAGGCCTGGCGTGTCACGCAATTGCGCTACTGGAGAAGGAATGAACGCGGTGCCCGCGCCGATTGCGCCGGATGTTCTCGATCCGCCCTATGCGCACGGCGGACCGTGTGGCACCGGGCAGATTCGCGTCGTGCCCGAAGACTTCATCGTGCGCGAATGGCTTGGCTTCGATGCCGACGGTGAAGGTGACCACTGGCTGCTCAAGGTGCGCAAGCGCGGCGCCAACACGCACTGGGTGGTGAAGCAATTGAGTCGCCTGTCGGGAATTCAGCAACGCGACATCGGATTCGCGGGCCTTAAAGACCGTAACGCCGTCGCGGAGCAGTCGTTCAGTCTGCCGGTGCGCTCCGCCATGGGGTCCGACTGGCTCGGCGTGACCGGCGAAGGGTTCGAGGTGATCGATGCCGTGCGCCATCGCCGCAAGCTCAAGCGCGGCGCGCTGAAGGGCAACGAGTTCGAGATCGTGGTGCGACAGTTTACCGGCGATGCGGCAGTGCTCCAGGCACGCATCGCCGCCATCGCCGAGCACGGCGTGCCGAACCACTTCGGACCGCAGCGCTTCGGTGTCGACGGCAGCAATCTGGCGCGCGCGCGGCGCATGTTCGCTGGTGAGCCGGTTCACGATCGGCTGCAGCGCGGGTTCGCTCTATCCGCGGCGCGCGCTGCGATCTTCAATGCCGTGCTCGCCCGTCGCATTGTGGATCGGTCCTGGAATGTGCTTCAGGCGGGCGATGTGGCGAATCTGGACGGCAGCAACAGCGTATTCGTGGTCGAACAAGCCGACGACGTGCTCATCGAACGCTGTCAGCGACAGGATGTTCATCCGACCGGACCGTTGTGGGGCAGCGGCGATCTGAAGAGCAGCGGTGCGATTGCATTGCTGGAGACGCAGGTTGCGGCGCAGCTCGCTGCCTTTGGCGACGGGCTGGCACAGGCCGGCCTGGAGCAGGAGCGTCGGTCATTGCGGCTGCGTGTGGGCGATCTGCGCTCGACACAGGCCGACGGCCAGTTGCGACTGTGCTTCCGCCTGCCTCGCGGCGCGTTCGCAACGGCGGTACTGCATGAGCTGATCGCCGGTGTGTTCGAGCAAGCGCATGAGGCGGAGGAGGAATAGCTTGAGGCGTTGAAGACGGGATTGGGGTATTCGGGATTCTGGATTCTGGATTGAAGAAGCAGGCACAGGTGTGCCGTTCTTCGAATCCCGGGTTGACGCAAGAGCGCGTTGCTCCGCACGCCGAATCCCGCCGACGTCAGCGCGCCGGACGCAACAACACGTAGACCGCGCCGCTGCCGCCATCTACGGCACGCGCCGAGCCGAACGCCAACACGGCGTCGAAGCGTTGCAACCACTGATTCACCATGTGCTTGAGTACGGGACCGCGCGGACCGGACCGGCGGCCTTTGCCATGAATCACGCGCACGCAGGTCATGCGGCGCGCAACCGACTCGGCGATGAAGTTGCGTAGCAATGCCCTGGCATCGGCGGCATTCAGGCCGTGCAGATCGGTTTCGGCATCGACGACGAAATGCCCGCGCCGCAGTTTCAGCAGCGTGGCTTCGGCGATGTGAGGACGTCGAAAGCTGAGTTCTTCCCCCGTGGCCAGCAGCGATTCATCCTCGGGTGGCAGCAGACTTTCCCGCAGCACTGCGCGTTCGTCGGCGCGACGGAAGCGTGCCTGCGGCTGTGGCTTGGGTGGCGCCGGCTTGGGTTGCGTCACAGTGAGCGGTTTGACGTCGCGCGTCGCTTCCCGAAACAGATTGCCGTCGTCGGAATCGTGCATGTTGTCACTCGATGTGGCTGGATTGTTGCTACCGCAGTACCACCGATCGACAGATATCTACCGAAACGATGCGCCGATTTCAATCGGTGGACGCTGACGTCGCCTCGCGAACATTCATGTGACAAGGCCCGACGTGCAGGCCACGCACTCGCTACCCAGATTCGGGTCGCCTGAGCGTGTTTGGTGTGACGCTGGGCGTATTGTTCAAGTATAGTTTGCGCACCGGGCGCTACCGGCTGGCAGGCTTGGCAGTGCCGCCCGAATGGGGAAATCTTTGATCCTGATGACGTCGCTCGCCAGCGATGCGCCATGTCTTGCCGAGGCAGCGCACGTAGCGTGTGCCTGATGATTGCCATGACCCGCGACCGCACTCGACAGCGCCTGTAAGGCCAGAGCATTGTTGCCTTGAAGATTCTGATCAGCAATGACGATGGTTATCAGGCCGAGGGCCTGCGAGCGCTGACCGCGGCGCTTGAACCGCTGGCCGAAGTCGTCGTCGTCGCACCCGATCGCAATCGCAGCGGTGCCAGCAACTCGCTCACCCTGGACATGCCGCTGCGGGTCGAAAAATTCGGCAAGGATCGGTTCTGCGTGCTGAATGGCACGCCCACCGACTGTGTGCATCTCGCCGTCTCCGGACTGTTCGAGCATGATCACGACATGGTCGTTTCAGGCATCAACGATGGTGCCAATCTCGGCGACGACGTGTTGTATTCCGGGACGGTGGCAGCAGCCGTCGAGGGGCGGTTTCTCGGGCTGTCGGCGATCGCCGTGTCGCTGGTCGTGAGTTCGAGCTCCGCCCGGCATTTTGCGACTGCGGCGCGAGTGGCAACCGAACTGGTGCTACGCGTGCAACGTACGCCCTTGCAGCAGGCGACGATTCTCAATGTGAATGTGCCGGATCTGCCCTATGAATCCTTGCGCGGTTATCAGGCGACGCGGCTGGGTTTCCGGCACCGCTCCGAACCGATCGTGAAAGCGGAGGATCCGCGCGGGCGGCCGATCTATTGGGTGGGACCTGCCGGTGCCAGTCAGGATGCCGGTCCTGGCACGGATTTCCATGCCGTGGCCAACGGCTTTGTGTCGGTGACCCCGCTGCAGATCGATCTTACGCGTCACCACCTGATCGGCGATGTCGGCGAATGGTTGCAAGGCAGAACTTCATGACGGTACAGACACACGGCGCGGGCGGCCGCACCGGTATCGGCATGACTTCGGCTCGCACGCGCGAGCGGCTGGTGCAGCGGCTGCGCGCGCAAGGAATCGCCGATCCACAGGTGCTGGATCAGATTCGCAATGTGCCGCGGCATCTGTTCGTCGATGAAGCACTCGCCACTCGGGCGTACGAAGACACCGCGTTGCCGATTGGCTACGGCCAGACGATTTCGCAGCCTTACGTGGTCGCGCGCATGACGGAGGCGCTGCTGGAAGGTACGGCGCCGCGCAAGGTGCTGGAGATCGGTACGGGATGTGGCTACCAGACGGCGGTGTTGTCGCCGCTCGTGAAATTCCTTTACACCATCGAGCGCATCAGTCCGTTGCTCGAACGTGCGCGTTTGCGATTCAAGGAATTGCGACTGCGCAATGTGAACCTGCGACATGGCGATGGCTTCAAGGGCTGGGTGGCGCACGCACCTTACGATGGCATTCTCATGGCCGCCGCGCCGTTACAGATTCCACAGGCATTGTTTGCGCAACTGGGGCCGGGCGGTCGCCTGATCGCACCGGTCGGTCCCGAAGGCCGCCAGCACTTGGTGCGCATTACGCGTCGCGGCGATGATTTCCACACCGAAACGCTGGGCTTGGTCAGTTTCGTACCGCTGCTGAAGGGGATCACTTGATTTAACGATCTTCAACGGACCATCTGTGCCGCCACGATGGCACACTGCATCGATGAACGGCGCAGCGATGAACGACGCATCGGGGAATGACATCGCGTGCTTCGAGCCGCTGCATCGTAGCCATCGCTGGGCATGGCGTTGCTTACCTGCGGCCGTCCTGCTGTCGACGCTCATCGCCTGCGCCAGCGGTCCGGAGCGCAACACGACTTACACCGTGAGACGCGGCGATACGTTGTACTCGATCGCGCAGCGTCACCGGGTGACGGTCGGCGACCTGACCCGCTGGAATCGCATCGAGCGCAATGTCATCTATCCAGGGCAGGTGTTGCGCATCCAGGCACCCGGGCCAGGCGCAGCGCGCAGCGCCAAGCGTACACCGACGAGGCCAGTCGCTCCGGCGCCAGCTGCACCGGCGCTACCGTCCGCTCCGCCAGTCGAATGGCAATGGCCCGTCGACGGTGGTCGGGCATTGCTCACCGCGCGACCCAACGGCGGCAATGGGTTGATGATTCGCGGTACCCAAGGCCAGGAGATCCGCTCGGCCGCCAGTGGGCAGGTGGTGTATACCGGCAGCGGCCTGCTGGGCTACGGGCAGCTGCTGATCGTCAAACACAACAACGCCTACCTCAGCGCGTACGGTCACACGCAAACGCTCCTGGTGCACGAGGGGGATTATGTCGTCGCCGGTCAGCGCGTCGCGACCATGGGCACCGATCCGCAAGGCACGCCGGCGTTGTACTTCGAAATTCGCATCAATGGGGTGGCCGGCAATCCATTGGCATTTTTGCCGCGCCGACCGTAACGGCCCACGCCGGCAATTGCGATATCAACGAGAGTGATGTCAACGAGAAATGAGGGCGCAATACTGCGCATATTCGTGGCCTGAACAACGAACCGTCGCTGCCTTGACTGTACAACGACCGCGCAATTCCATGACCCTGCGGGTCGGTAGTTGCACTTACCCCATATGTATGTCTAACATCCGCACCACGTCGCCAGGATGCGACCTGAATAGGGGTCGCCTCGGGGCTTTTTCTGGCGAGCGACAAAGCGGTGTCTGAGCTTTGTGTTGCCGCCAGGATGTCGGGGAGAAGGCGCGGGAGAGCGGAGGGGGATTCGAGGAAACAGCGCGAAGAAGAACAACAGCAAAAGAAAAAGAACACATTGTCGAGCGAGACTCCAACGAGTCCGTATCGACAGGTTGGTCGAACGATCTTCAGTCTCTCGCGTCTTCTCCCAGCCATCCTGGCTGGGAGAAGCAAATTGAAACAGACCCAGCCATCCTGGCTGGGAGAAGTAATTAGATCAGACCCAGCCATCCTGGCTGGGAGAAGTAAATTGAAACAGACCCAGCCATCCTAGGCTGGGGCCTTTCACTAATCACCATTCACCACTCACTGTCGTAGTGCGCCACGCCGCGAGCCGCGGCTCCATCATGATCCGCTGCTATCCGCTATCTGCCAGGAACAGAATGGCTGCCGCCCGTCGGTCTTCGCTGACGAGTACGTTGTAGGTGCGGCAGGCAGCACCGAGATCCATGACTTCGCAGCCGATGCCGCGCGAGAGTACGGCGCCCATCAGGCTGGGCTCTGGAAATCGCTGGCGTGGACCGGAGCCGATCACGAGGATTTCGGGCTGGAGGTCGAAGGCGGCATCCAGATCGGCAATCGATAGTTCGGCCAGCGTCTGAGGGCGGAAATCAGCGATCAGTTGCTGCGCAGTGACCACACAGCTGCTGCGCAGGACGGTTTCGCCGATGCGGATTTCTGCCGCGCTGTAGGCGGTCACGAGATTGAGGCCGGGAATTCTGTCGTCGGTCAGTTTCATTCCGTTAACATACCGCACCTTTTTCGCAGCCCGCTGCGTTTTTTGACGCACGGCACGGCACTGCACCGTCAGCGCTTCATCACAGTGAGTGAAGACAATCCTGATCCTCCCATCCCTGCTGCCGAAGCTATCCTGACGATGGCGCAGAGCGAACACGCCGCAGGCCGCGCCTCGGTAACGCTGATTATCGCAGCCAGACTGCCAACCCGGATCGCAGATGCGCCAAGCGGGGCAGCCGAACCGCATCCGCAATGGTCGTTACTTGCCGGCCGTGGGCAATTGCGCCGCCGATGGAACCGACACGATCTCACCGTTGCGAGTCATTGTCTGTGGCAGTTCGGTTTGCTGGAAGCGCTGCAGCTCGAACCGCCGGATTGTCCGAGTGCAGCAACTGCAGCGCTGGGAGCGGGCGCTGTTGAGGTTGCTGATGAGACGGGCTACTGGATGCATATCGATCCGGTGCACCTTGCCGCAGGGATGGACAGCCTGTCGTTTGCCTCGCTGACGGGGGCGGCCGCGGCCACGGATCAGGAGCGTCGGGCGCTCGCACCTGCCATCGAGTCGCACATGGCAGGCTCGCCGTTCCGCTTTGTCGAGATGGGCGCGCGATGGTTCATACGCAGCGACAGACGTTTCGAGATCGTCACGTGCTCGCCCGATGCAGCGCTGGCCTCGCCGCTGGATACGGTCATGCCGTCCGGCGCCGATTCGCGCGAGTTGCGGCGCCTCATGACCGAATGGCAGATGCTCCTGCATGAGCATCCGGTCAACGAACAGCGGCAGCGCCGTGGCTTGCCTGCCATCAATGCGTTGTGGCCCTGGGGCGGAGGGACGCCGACAACCGTCCCTGCGCGTGCCTTGCCGATTGCTTATGCGGCCGATGAGTTCGTGAAGGGGCTGTACCGGATGCATGGCGCGCCGGAGCCGTCGCTGCCGGTGAGCGCAATCGCATTGCTCGACACCGCGAAGACGCCCGCGATCGTAGTGCCGGAAGGCACCGACCTTGCGCAGATCGAGCGTGACTGGATCGCGCCCGCGGTCGCTGCCTTGCGTCGCGGACGGATCGCCGCGCTCGATGTCTGGATGGATGAATGGCATCTGCATGCGACTCGCGGCATGCTGCGGCGTTTCTGGCGCAAGCCGCTGACGCTGTCTGGATGGGGTGCATGAGTCTGCGAGTCATACGTCGACGCCCGCTGGCCGATGGAGTCGAACTTCCCGCGCAATTGCATCCCCTGTTGCAGCGACTGTACGCGTCACGCGGCGTGCGTGAAGCGCAGGATCTGGAACTGACGCTGGACCGGCTGATTCCCGTCGGGCAGCTCGGCGGCATCGATACCGCGGTGGCGCTGCTGCTGCGTCATCGCGAGCGGGGCGGTCGCATCATCGTCGTCGGCGATTTCGATGCCGACGGGGCGACCAGTACGGCGCTGGTGGTGCGGCATCTGCGACGACTTGGATTTCCGGAGGTCGGCTTTCTGGTGCCGAATCGCTTCGAGTATGGCTACGGACTCACGCCGGGCATCGTGCAACTGGCTGCCGTACAGCAACCGAAGCTGATCATCACCGTCGACAACGGCATTTCCAGTCATGCGGGCGTCGATGAGGCGACGCTGCTTGGTATCGAAACGCTGGTGACCGATCACCATCTGCCCGCGGCCACGTTGCCTGCGGCGACTGCCATCGTGAATCCGAACTCGCCAGGCGAGAGGTTTCCCAGCAAGTCGCTCGCCGGTGTGGGCGTGGCTTTCTACCTGATGGCCGCATTGACGCGTGAGATGCAGCTGCGCGGTCTCATTACGCAGCCGCCGCCAGTTGCCGAGCTGCTCGATCTGGTCGCCCTGGGCACGGTCGCGGATCTGGTGCCGCTGGATCGCAACAACCGCGTGCTGGTGCATCAAGGCCTGCGACGGATTCGTGCGGGTCGCGCTTCGCAAGGGATTCGTGCTCTGCTCGAGGCGGCGGGGAAAATGCCGGAGCGGGTCGTGGCTTCCGATTTGGGATTTCAGGTGGCCCCGCGGCTCAACGCGGCGGGCCGGCTGGATGACATGACGATCGGAATTCAGTGTCTGCTCACCGACAACGCCAGCGAGGCGCGGCAACTCGCGGCACGACTGAGTCAGCTGAACCACGATCGCCGCGAACTCGAACAGCAGATGCAGCACGAGGCGCTGCAGGCAGTGACGGACATGACCGATACCGCCAGCTTGCCGCTCGGACTCTGCCTGTTCGATGAATCCTGGCATCAGGGCGTCGTCGGCCTGGTCGCGTCGCGAATCAAGGATCGTGTGCATCGTCCGGTCATCGCACTCGCCCGCGGCGATGCACAGTCGCTGAAAGGCTCGGCGCGTTCGATTGGCGGCGTGCACATCCGCGATGTGCTGGATGCCGTCGCCACGCGGCATCCGGGACTGATCGAGAAATTCGGCGGTCATGCAATGGCCGCCGGGCTGACGCTACCGGCCTCACGACTCGAAGAGTTTCGCGTCGCCTTCGATGAGGAGGTGTGTCGCTGGATGACCATCGACGATACCAAGGGTGTCGTGCACTCCGATGGCGAACTGCGCGCCGATGAGCTCACGCTCGATATCGCGCAGTTGCTGCGTCGGTCCGGTCCGTGGGGACAGGCATTCCCCGAGCCGCTGTTCGATGGTTGCTTTCAGGTTCGCAATACGCGCGTGCTGGGCGAACGCCATCTCAAGCTCGAAGTGCGTCATGTCGATGGCACGACCTGCGAAGCGATTGCGTTCCGGCATTTCGATCACGACGACGTGCCGGCGGTGGCTCCGAATGCACAGGTAGAGCTGGCATATCGACTCGATGTGAATCACTACAATGGTACGGAGCGGCTGCAGTTGATCGTCGAGCACCTGCGCCTCATAGACTGAATCATGGGTTGAATCCCTGCAGCCGATCGCGCCCCGGCGGACCCCGCTCGATCTGCTATCATTGCCAGCCTCCCACTCGATTCACAGTTAAGTGCCCATGGAAGTCAATCATATTTTCCGCACCCTGGACGATCTCGCCGAACGCACTGAGGCGTTGCGGAGGTTTCTTTGACTACGAAACGAAAAGCGAACGGCTGACCGAGGTCAACCGCGAACTGGAGGATCCGGCTATCTGGAGTACACCGGACAAGGCGCAGGAACTGGGTCGCGAACGCTCGAAGCTGGATCTCATCGTCACCACGCTCGATCGCATCGGCAGCGGCCTCAAGGAGGCGCGCGAGCTGCTGGACATGGCCGTGGCCGAGGACGATGCCGGCACGGTGAGCGGCGTGCAGGCCGATATCGCGGGCGTCGAGGCGCAGATCAAGAAGCTGGAATTCCAGCGTATGTTCCCCGGCGAAATGGATTCGCACAGCGCATTCCTGGACATACAGGCGGGCGCCGGCGGCACTGAAGCGCAGGACTGGGCGCAGATGTTGCTGCGCATGTACTTGCGCTGGGGTGAGGCACACGGTTTCAAGACGGAAGTCACCGATATCAGCACCGGCGAAGTCGCGGGCGTCAAAGGTGCCTCGGTCAGCTTCTCCGGCGACTATGCCTACGGTTGGCTGCGCACCGAAACCGGCGTCCATCGACTGGTGCGCAAGTCGCCGTTCGATTCCAATGCGCGACGGCACACTTCGTTTGCCTCTGTGTTCGTGTCCCCGGAAATCGACGACGATATCAACATCGACATCAATCCGGCCGATCTGAAAACCGATGTCTATCGATCCAGCGGCGCCGGCGGTCAGCACGTGAACAAGACCGAATCGGCGGTGCGCATCACCCACGTGCCGACCGGCATCGTCGTCGCCTGCCAGGCCGAGCGCAGCCAGCACAAGAATCGCGACAAGGCGATGAAGCAGCTGAAGGCGAAGCTGTACGAACTGGAAGTGAACAAGCGCAACGCCGCCGCGCGCGTCCTGGAAGACTCGAAGTCGGATGTGAGCTGGGGCAACCAGATCCGTTCGTACGTGCTGGATCAATCGCGCATCAAGGATCTGCGCACCAACGTCGAGATCGGCAATACCACGGCCGTGCTCGACGGCGACCTCGATCAGTTTCTGGAAGCGAGCCTGAAGCAGGGACTGTGAGTTGAGTGGATGATCGGCGCCATGGTTGACAGCTGTGGCATACATTCACATGCTGCCGAATCCTGAAATCCCGAATCCTGAAATCCCGAATCCTTATGACCACCGACCCGCAGCCGCCCATCGATGAGAACAAGCTGATCGCCGAGCGGCGCGCGAAGCTCGATAAGCTGCGCGCGGGTGGGATTGCTTTTCCGAACGATTTCCGTCGCGACGCGCTGGCCGATCAGCTGCTGACGGCTTACGGCGAGCGCGCACCCGAGTGGTTCGACGCCAACGCGATTCGTGTGAAGGTCGGCGGCCGCATGATGACCAAGCGTGTCATGGGCAAGGCCAGCTTTGCGAAAATCAACGATCGTACCGGGCAACTCCAGTTGTTCGTGCAGGCGGCGTCGATCGGCACCGTCTATGATGAGTTCAAGAGCTGGGATGTCGGCGATGTGCTCGGTGCGGAAGGCGTTCTATTCAAGACCAAGACCGGTGAGCTGTCGGTACGAGTGGAGAAACTGCGCCTGCTGGTGAAGTCGCTGCGGCCGTTGCCCGACAAGTGGCACGGACTGTCCGACCAGGAAACGCGCTATCGCCAGCGCTACGTCGACCTGATCATCAGCGAAGACAGCCGCAAGGTATTCCTGACGCGCACGCGCATCATCAAGTACCTGCGCAGTTACCTGGATGCGCTCGACTTTCTCGAAGTGGAGACGCCGATGATGCAGGCGATCGCGGGCGGCGCCGTCGCGAAGCCGTTCGTCACGCATCACAACGCGCTCGACATGGATCTGTTTCTGCGCATTGCGCCGGAGCTCTATCTGAAGCGCCTGGTCGTCGGCGGCTTCGAGCGGGTGTACGAGATCAACCGCAACTTCCGCAACGAAGGCATTTCGACGCGCCACAATCCCGAGTTCACGATGCTCGAGCTGTACCAGGCGTACGCCGAATACAGCGAGCTGATGACAATGGTCGAACAGCTCTGCCAGGGCATTTGCGATACCGTCTATGGGTCGCGGCAGGTGGATTATCAGGGCACGATCATCGATTTCGCGCAGCCATTCCGGCGCGTCACCGTGGAAGATCTGGTCGTGCACTTCAATGCCGGTATCGAGCGCGGCAAGTTGCGTGATGTGCCGTATCTTCGCGAGCACTGCGACCGTCTCGGCATTGCGCACAAGCCGGGCGATGGTGCGGGTAAACTGCAGATCGAGATTTTCGAGAAGACCGCTGAGCATCAGCTGATTCCACCGACATTCGTGTACGCGTATCCGGCGGAAGTCTCGCCACTGGCACGGCGCAACGACGCCGATCCCTTCATCACCGATCGCTTCGAGTTCTTTATCGGCGGGCGGGAGATAGCCAACGGGTTTTCGGAGCTGAACGATCCCGAGGATCAGGCCGCGCGCTTCAGAGAGCAACTCGCGCGCAAGACGGACGGCGATGACGAAGCCATGCAGTACGACGCCGACTACATTCGTGCGCTCGAGTATGGCCTGCCGCCG